>JAUSMY010000010.1 GCA_030646035.1 Thermodesulfovibrionia bacterium
AGACCCCTTATGAGGCATACTGGAATCTGCCTATTGGCGGATATAGGAAATCAGAACAGCTTTTGGAGGCGGCATGATGGCCGGTGCATTCCACCTTAAATCAGCCCCTAACCTGTCCAATGGATGGGGTCCACCTCTGAGAATAATCATGCCTATGACAAAAGACGAGCTGAAAATGATACATTCATATATAGATTTATCCCATAATTATTTGGAGTTTGGTTCCGGGGAAAGCACTATATACGCGTCAACTGCTCCGATGATAAAGAGTATTGACTCAGTTGAATCATCAGAAGGATATATCAGTGAATATCTTAAACCTAATACTGCGATTACTAATGCTCTATCAACTGGAAAGTTATTATTTCATATTATTGACATAGGAGAAACTATCGCTTGGGGGTATCCAAAAAATGAATTAAAAAAACATTTGTGGCCAAACTATTCGCTTAGTGTTTTCACCAAAAAAAGCAATCATGATTTAGCTCTAGTAGATGGCAGGTTTAGGGTAGCATGTACTCTTAACTGCATACTAAATACGCCAGAAAACTGTACAATTATCATCCATGACTTCTGGAGTCGTCCCGAATATCATATTGTTTTAAAATATTTAGAATTAAAAGATAAGGTAGAAACATTAGGTGTTTTTAGCAAGAAACAAGATACTGACTTAATAAAATTGCAATCACTCATCAAGAAATACCAATATCTCCCTAAAGATAGAACTCTTGTTGATAAGATAAAGCGCAAGCTAACAAAACGGTATAAATAACTCTCCTATCGTCGCTCATTGAGCAAAAACAATGAGACCTGATAAACTACGGCATGGATGACTGGAAGAGAAATGTATATTTTGTCCTTGTTGAACCTAAAGAGCCGGGCAATATAGGAGCATCCGCCAGGGCTATGAAGAATATGGGATTCACAAACCTCTGTCTTGTTAATCCCCCGCCGCACATGCCTAAAGAAGAGAGATGGTTTGCCTGCAATGCACATGATATCCTGAAGTCGGCAAAGATTTATAATTCTGTTAAAGAGGCTGTTAGCGACAAAGCGGTTGTTATCGGCACAACACAGCGCAAGGGAATGCACCGCGGATTGATATTGCCTGTTTCAGAGGGCGCAGAGAAGATCCGCGCTATAACTGCAAACAATAAGGTTGCCATCCTCTTTGGTACAGAGACGAACGGGCTCAGTAAGGAAGATGTTGATGAATGCGGTTTTATGATAACGATCCCAAGCAGTAAGATGCAGCCCTCTCTGAATCTGTCTCACGCTGTTCTCTTAATCGCGTACGAACTTTCTAAGCATAGCGAAGAAACTACTGTTTCATCCAGAGGAGCGAATTATAAGGATTATAACAAGCCTGTTCTTCTGGAAGAGCTTGAAGCGCACGGAGAGATAGCGCCTTTATACGATAGGATATCCAGGATACTGACACTGCTTGAATACGCACCGAGGGGCGATATGGATCTCAATGCGAAGATCATCACCAGTTTAAAGCGCTTCCTCGGCAGGGCCGGGCTTACTGAGATAGAACTGAATTTGCTCATGGGATTATGTACTCAGATAGAGAAGAAGCTGGACGTATGAAGAGCAGAAGCTTTTCCCTCACACCGTTCTCCTCAGGCTTAAGCGGAATAGATATAACAGTCAGTATTGAGCGGTCTTCCAATAAACTTACTGTAAGCTATTCATTGACAGGCGATATTTCGGAACTCGTAATACCTGCGCCAACAGATCTGCCGGAGCGCAGCAATGCCATATGGGAAGAAACATGTTTTGAGTTATTTATAGGTTTAAAGAATTCCGATAACTATTGGGAATTCAACATCTCTCCTGCAGGACACTGGAATGTCTATCGCTTCAGTTCGTATCGGGAAGGCAGGCAGGAGGAACCTGCTTTTACATCGCTCCCGTTTAAAGTCTCGATCCATCATAATGCCCTGCTTCTTTCACTTGAGCTTGATTTAGATAAGATCAAGCTGACAGATGAAAAATTGAATGCAGGAATCAGCGCGGTCATTAAACACAGAGACAGCAGGATGACATATTGGGCTTTAACACATACAAAAGAACGTCCTGATTTTCACAATAAAGAGAGTTTCATCATCGAATTGTAATCCGGCATCGCTTATCATATTTTCTTGTTGATGTATAATTTAGTTATGACGATGCAAGGCAAAACTTACTCTTTATACGGCGGGAGAAGCAGCACGGAACGATATTACGACACAATCAGAAAACTGACTGACCTCTTAATACTGATGTGCCCTGATGTGAATATTCTCCTTGACCATGTGCAGAAAGCAGGCAACAGCTCCCTCCTTAGTAAACTGGCCGGCAGGAATACCGATAAGCAACTTATATTATTTATAAAGAAATTACTTAGAGAATCACTCTTTGTTTATACCACAGGCGTTAATGAACATCTGAAAAATATTCCCCTTAGCCAAAAGTTTGACCCTGTCATAAATACAAAGGAAGAGCAGTATCATCTCTATATGATAGAGATCGAGCTTATTAACAGGCTATATATAAAAACCTTCAAAAAGAGCGAATACAAATTTGCCCTGATAGCACACTGCCTTAAGGACTTCAGGCCCGGATGCAAATCTGTCTCAGGTGAGATGGCTGCAATATGCAAAAGCTGCACAAACGAATGTTTAATAAACCTCGGCGGCAATCTTCTTAGAAAATATGATATCCACCCTTACATCTCAGCCACGACAGACCTCAAGTCGCTGTTTAAGAAGATCAGGTCAAAACATAAAAGCGTGGGCGCGCTGGGAATCGCATGTGTACCTGAACTTGTTCATGGAATGAGAGAGTGCATCAGCGCAGGCATATCCCCTGTCGGCATCCCAATCGATGCTAACAGATGTTCCAGATGGATGAAAGAGGCGCATGAGACCTCTTATAACGTGAAAGAGCTTGAGGAACTTATAAAATAAGATACGGCAAATTTATAGCATAAATGGTTCCAATTGTCTGTTATGCCCTATCCCTCAGCTTGACAGTACTTCCCTGTAGCTGATAAACTTAAGCAATTGCTGTACCCGGATGGAAATAACATAACAGGAAGTCCCGGAATACACACGGGGCTTTTTTTTTCGTCTGAAAGCAGAAAATAAGGAGATTATGGAATTTAAGAAATTTGATTTTAACGAAAAGATCGCCGCAGGAATCACAGCGGCAGGATATGCAGCACCAACACCTATTCAGGCACAGGCAATCCCGCCTGCGCTCAAAGGGCGCGACGTAATGGGCCTTGCACAGACAGGGACAGGCAAGACAGCCGCATTTGTACTGCCTATTCTTCAAAGGCTTATTAACGGGCCTATGGGCAAAACACGCGCGCTTATCGTGGCGCCAACGCGTGAACTTGCCGAACAGATACACGAGTCGATAAAGAGCCTTGGGAAAAAGACGATGATCAGGAGCACTTCTGTTTACGGAGGAGTGAGCATAAACCCGCAGATAAAGAAGTTCCGTTCTGGGGTCGATATAATAGTTGCATGCCCGGGCCGGCTGCTCGATCACATAAATCAGAATACCGTCAACCTGTCAAACATAGAGGTGCTTGTACTTGACGAGGCAGACCGCATGTTCGATATGGGTTTTCTGCCTGATATAAAGAAGATCATCAAGCATATACCGGCAAAACGCCAGACGCTGCTATTTTCAGCCACCATGCCTGACGATATCAGGAAACTGGCAAACGATGTTCTACAGGATCCTGTAACCGTACAAGTAGACCACACCATGCCGTTAAACACTGTTGCTCACGCGCTTTACCCGATAGATCAACACCTGAAGACCCAGCTGCTGTTTAAACTGCTGAGCCATACCGACACTGAGTCTGTCCTGGTCTTTACCCGTACCAAACACCGCGCAAAGCGCGTTGGCGAACAGCTTGTAAAGGCAGGCTACAAAGCGGCGTCCCTTCAGGGAAACCTCTCGCAGAACAAGCGGCAGGAGGCTCTTGACGGATTCCGTAAAGGCAGATTCCAGGTGCTTGTTGCTACTGATATCGCAGCACGCGGTATAGATGTCTCAAGCATATCACACGTTATCAACTACGATATCCCTGATACAGCAGATGCATACACGCACCGCATAGGCAGGACAGGACGCGCCGCAAAGAACGGCGATGCCTTCACATTCATCACACGCGAAGACGATGCAACGGTTCGCAGTATTGAGTTAGTACTTGGAGAAAAGGTGGAGCGCCGCATTCTGAAAGACTTTGATTATAAAAAAGCAGCGCCTCCGCGCAATACAGAGTTTGCCCGTCCGCCGCGCGAACAGAATAAGAGGCCGCAATCCAGGCCGAAGACGACCGGCGGAGATGCCGCTCCAAAATCCAGGCCGAGGACGACCAGCGCAGATGCCGCCCCAAAAAAGTGGCACAAGGTCCAGCCGGAACGCGGTGCTGATATCCGCAAATCCTTCAATCCGAAAATACGGACCAGGCCAGCAACACGCAGGGCAGTATCAGGCAGCTGATAAGGCAGTCTCTGCACGCGGACTTCTGCGTTAGTGAACTGCTTTAGCGATATAATGTTTAAAGCTTATTAACACGGAGCCCCGGTGACGGAAAGGGTCGAAACAAGCGATCTTACAAAGGGAAGCACATGGGATAATATCTGGCGCATGTCATGGCCCATGCTCTTTGTCATGTTCTTCAATTTCCTCGTAGGCCTTACTGACATTTATGTCGCCGGCTTTCTCGGCCCTGAGATACAGGCGGTTGTTGGTTTCGTAGGCCAGCTCTATTTCTTTGTCATAGTAGTTGCAAACGCCATCAGCATCGGCACTGTGGCGATACTTGCGCGGTCGGTCGGCGCCGGAAGGTTCGAAGATTCCCTCTCTACGGCAAGACAGTCCCTTATCTTCGGCGGAATATGCGCCATCGTACTCACGCTGCCGGGTTTTCTCCTTAAGGATCAGATAATATCGCTTTCTGGTTTTTCCGGCAACATCCGTGAGGCCGCAGTTAAATTCTTTGTTATCTACATATTCGCACTCGCGCCTAATTATATGGTGATCATATCAAACGCAATATTCAGGGCAGGCGGAGAGGTGCGGCTTACGCTGATAGCGATGTTCTTCGTCAGCCTAATCAATATTGCATTGAATTTTCTTCTGGTCTTCGGTCTCGGAATAGGATACATCGGCATCGCACTGGCTACCGCGATATCTATGTTTGCCGGCATGGCCATATGTTTCTTCCTCTTCAAAAAGAGCAGGTGGAAGGATATCTTTTCAGGAACATGGCATGTTTCATCTGATCTTGCCAAGCGGATAATTAAAATAAGTTGGCCTACGGCCCTTATACAGATATCCTGGAACGCGGGCACCATTATCCTTTACAACATCCTCAGCCGTCTTCAGGATGTCAGCATCACGGCAATGGCTGCGCTTACCAACGGCCTGAGGATCGAAGCCATTATATATCTCCCTGTATTCGCGCTGAACATGGCGGCATCCGTTCTTGCAGGGCAAAACCTCGGCGCAGGCGAGCCCAAGAGAGCTGAAAAGATAGGCTGGAACATATCCATTGCCGGAGTTGCATTGGTCAGTCTTATCGCCCTGCCTATCTTCATATGGGCTGGGGAGATATCCTCCCCGCTGGCAAAAGATGCGAATGTTCTTGCAGAGACAGTGCGGTATCTCAGGATAACCATGCTCTCAGAGCCTTTCATGGCGATCGGCGTTATCTTGGCAGGGAGCCTCACAGGCGCGGGAGATACAAAAGGGGCGATGCTTTGTATTGTAAGCACACACTGGCTGATCCGCCTGCCGCTTGCCTATATACTCGCGGTCGTTGCAGGCTACGGCGCCATCGGGGTTTGGATAGCCATGGCTGTATCAATCTTATTTCAAGGCATAGCAATGACTATGAGGTTCAGGAACGGAAGATGGAAAAAGATTAAACCTTAGAGGTGAAGTTATTCCGTCACCCTGTATTTCTTTATGAACTTCACAGGATGATAAGACATCTTGGCATCTCTTAATCCCTTGATGCCGAGGTCCTGTTCCCTGTTCACAAACTTGACATCTCCTGCTTCATGCATTAGGAACTCCTGATTTATCACCTGATAAAGTCCCTGAATGTCCGGATTTGCCTTCTCTACATGTATGACAATGGTATCAGACAGAAACTGTTCAGCAATGGTCAATGCAGCTATCCTGTTATCTATCCTTATTACCCCGCCCTTCAGGTTCAGATATTTAAAATTCCTGAGCATTGCAAAGATAGCGCACCTCTCCCTGTCCAGTCCATAGTATTTCTCGCATTCCCTGACCTCGCACCAGTAATCTTCAAACTCGATACATTCATCCACCAGTTCAGCTGTCAGGGTCTGGTATTCATATTTATATTCACTCCTGAACCTGTTAACCCTGTTCTTTTTATCATGAAACCTTCTGCCCTTCAGATCTATAAGTTCCTGCACGTCATGAAGATAATCAAACTGGTCTCTCTCTTCAAGGCAAATATATCTTTCATCGCCTTCAAGATGTTTCTTCACAAAGCTCTCAGGAACCCTCTCAAAACAGGGTTCTGCCCCTTGCCCTTTCATGTATCCAAAAAGCCGTTGCAGGTCAGGTGTGTCACTCACAGGGCAGAATAACGAGATAGGATGCCTGTTCTTAAGGATTATCAGGCTGTCATTGAGAATGGATACTTTAAAGTCATATGTTCCTTTAAAGGCAAATAGATTTGTAAAGGTATATTCAGAAGCCTCAATTGGATATCGTGACAAAAACCTTGTGATATCATCCTTCATTGATAAATCGATATCTTTAAATTCAGGAAAGAGTGGAATATTCATAAATAAATTATATATGAAGAATGCCGGAATTTGTTAATGCACAGCTCTACTACTTGACTATTCATGTATACATATGCCATTCTCAATAAAAGAAGAATACTGGAAGTAAAAGTTGTTGTAAGCCTCACATAAGTAATATCATGTTGGTTTATTCATAACTACCTCCTTTATGCTTCAAAAATTTATAAGGAGGTATACTATGCCAACAGGAACAGTAAAGTGGTTTAATGAGTCAAAGGGCTTCGGCTTTATCACTCAGGAAAATGGACCGGATGTATTTGCACACTACTCAGAGATCCAGGGTGAAGGCTTCAAGACCATCATGGAAGGCGACTCAGTCAGCTTTGAAGTAGAACAGGGCGACAAAGGGCCAAAAGCAACAAACATCAAAAAGATATAACTCTAATCTTTAGAAACTGAGGGCAGGCTGCTGTAAAAGGCAGCCTGCTTTTTTTATGCCCTTAAATACGATCTGCCCTTTTAAAGAAAATCAAGGCTGATTTTTTTTGCTAACTTAGTAAATCATAAGAATAAATACCCTGCGAATAATGCCTGAATAAATCTTCATATATTTTTCAAATATTTTGTTATATATTTAAATAAGGATAAGACTTTTAGGAGGTTACATTATGAAAACATTGAAACGGTCTAAACATAAAAGCTTTACAGATGCTGAGATCGAACAATTTTGCCGGAGCGTGGAAGATGTACTTACTCAGATCAAGACCAGAAGCAGTTTAAAAAAAGGCAAGAAAGCTAAGAGTAAAGACCTGCTGATACCGGAAGAACTTCTCTTAGAGGATGAGGATATGCTTCCAGTGGAAGATGAACTGCTCATCTTCCATGAATAAAAAGCTTCACTGATTTTGCTGAACTATGACAGTAGTATTTCTGCTTATGTAATTTTCTTAGTCCCTCCCCTCTTTCCATACAGTCATGTATACTCAAGTATAAAAGGAGGCGTCAATGCCGCTGCTGAGAGGACATCACCTCATCTGCCTGCACTTCTTCAATGGTGAAGGCTATGATGAAGCCTTTATTAACAACCTGAAAAAGATACTCGAACGCGCAGAAGATGAAGAGATAACCATCTCGTCCGGCGATGATGATATATGCAGGTGCTGTCCCTATCTGAAAGAAAGAAGGTGCCAGTATACTGAAAGTTCTGCTGAAGAGATCCGAGACATGGATACTGAAGCACTAATGCTTCTCCGTAGTTCACGGGGAGATAATGTTAAATGGGATGAGATCAGGAATACGATATACAGAATATTCCCCTCCTGGCATACATCATACTGTTTAAAATGCGATTGGAAAGATGCCTGTGAAAAGAACGCCTTATTTCAGGAATTGACAAAAAAATAGAGTCATCATCAGGCTGACTTCCTTTGCCTTCAGACGGCTCTATAAGTAATTTATGCGATTCCCTGGTGGGGCCGAAGCCCCTGAAGCTTTTGTGAGAGGTAAGGTGTTTTCATTCACTCTGAATCTCAGAGAAACTCAATCCACCGTCTCCTACCCCGTCACCAGCCGCGTTCCCGGCTAAGAGCTCAATTCATCCCAGGGTATCGCTATCTCATCTTCTGATTCCATTATAGCTCAATTCAGAATTAAAGCAAGCACTATTATCAGGGGGGGAATAAGTGATTATTTGCCTTAATCAGATTCAGTTCGACGTTTAATGCAGCGGATACAATCTGCCTTATTATTGTAATCGGATGGGAAATTTAATTTGACTTCAAATAAAAAACACGCTATAAATCTTATATTGATATTCTGTTCTGTAACTGTATTATCAGGGAGCTTCTATGAAGGAATGGATTCTGCAAAAACGCTGGAGAATTTTACTGTCGGGAATATTGATTGTAACAATACCGCTTCTTACTCTTTCCGCATATATTTATTTAGAGGTTACATCCGCTCTTGAAGAAAGACTGCTGAAAGAAAACCAGCGTCTTGCGCAATACACGGCTCATACCATTGAGGAGAAGCTGAGGAGTGAGATATCCTTCGGCAAATCGTATGCAGCAAGGCCTTATTTTCTGGAAGGTTTAGTAATAAGAGACAAGAAAGAGATGCACAGGCATTTAGTGAGCCTTATCGAAAATTCCAATACAATTGAGCGGGTATTTATAACAGACCCGGCAGGCATCCAGATCGACAATTATCCATTAACACCTGAAACCATTGGCAAGGATTTCTCCAATAGAGACTGGTATAAAGGAGTCTCAAATAACTGGTCGCCTTATGTGTCTGAGTTTTACATGAGAACAGCTAAGCCGCAAAGATATCTTTTTGCCATTGCAGTCCCTATGAGATATAACGGGAATGTTATCGGGATACTCGTGATGCAGCCGAGGAATGATTTTATTGAAAACGCTGTCAGCGGCGTGGATATTGCCGAAGACCTCCAAGGTAATGTGCATAAAGGCCATATCTATGTGGTGGACAAAAAGGGGAATCTGATATATCACCCTGATTATGACATGGACAGGATAATAGATTATTCGAATGTTCCTCCTGTCAGGAATGTGTTAAAAGGCAGGGAGGGCATTGAAAAGATTATCGGCCCGGTACATAAACTCCCGGTCATCTCTGCCTATCATCCTGTTGCAGAATGGGGATGGGGCGTGGTTGTGGAGCAGCAGATTAATGCTGTCCTCGCACCGGCAAGGAAGATACAATTCGCACTCTTTACTGTTACCGGATTTATGCTTTTGCTCGGGGGATTTCTTGCATACAAGGCTTCAGCACTGTTGGTTTCGGTGAAAATGGCAGAGGAAAACCTTAACGTAACTCTTCATTCTATCGGTGATGGAGTTCTCGTTGTTGATGTTGATCAGAAGGTTCTTCGGCTCAACCCGATTGCAGAACACCTTACCGGATGGAATGAGGCGGATGCCAGAGGACGCAGAGTCGAAGAAGTCTTCCGTATTATAAGCGAAAAGACGCGGATGCCTGCGGTCATTCCTGTCGAGGAGGTTCTTTCAACAGGACTAATCAAGGGACTGGCAAACCATACTATATTGATCTCAAGAGATGGGACCGAGCGGCCTATAGCCGACAGCGCCGCCCCGATCCGCGGCAAGGGCAGCGAAATTCTTGGTGTTGTGCTGGTCTTTCGTGATGTGACAGCAGAGCGTGAGGCAGAACTGTTGTTACAAGAAGCGATATTAAACGCTGAATCTGCAAACAAAGCCAAGTCTGATTTTCTTGCGAACATGTCTCATGAACTGCGTACGCCTATGAACTCGATCATCGGGTTTTCAGAGATCCTTGAAGACGGCTTATACGGAGAGCTTAACTCAAACCAGAAAGAGTATATAAATAACATACTCTCAAGCGGCAGACACCTTCTGAGTCTTATCAACGATATCCTTGACCTCTCAAAAGTTGAGGCAGGAAAGCTTGAGATTGAACCAAGCAGATTCCTTTTGAAAGATATTCTGAATGCGTCAATGACAATGCTTAAGGAAAAGACGATGAAACACGGGATAAAGCTGAGCCTTGAAATAGAGCCGGATGCCGGTATTGAGATAGAGGCAGATGAGCGGAAGTTAAAACAGATAATGTTCAATCTCCTGAGCAATGCAGTTAAGTTCACGCCGGACGGCGGGAGCGTAAGTGTGAGCGCAAAACGAGTTAAAAGTTTGGAAATAGAACCCAATTTTAATATAACGCCCCCAGCTTCGCCACCCCCTCTTAATTTAAGACCAACAGTAGGTGCCTTAAGCAGGGGCAAGGGGGAGTTAATTGAAATCTCTGTCACTGACACAGGCATAGGCATAAAGGCTGAAGATATCCCGAAACTTTTCACGGAGTTCACACAGCTTGAATCAACATATACGAAGACATATGAAGGCACAGGCCTCGGCCTTGCCCTGACAAAAAAACTCGTCGAACTTCACGGCGGAAAGATATGGGTAGAGAGCGAATTCGAAAAAGGAAGCAGGTTTGTGTTTGTGATACCGGCTAAACCAACCACCCCTACCCCTGCTTAAGACACCTACTGTTGGTCCTATTTTAGGAGGGGTGTCCCGATACTTCGGGACGGGGTGGTAGAAAGGAGAAGATGTTATGAAAAAAATTCTCGTTGTCGAGGACAATGACAAGAACCTGCGGTTGATAAGAGATATTCTAAGGTATTACAAATACGAGGTCATTGAGGCTGTCAACGGAGAGGAGGCTGTCACATATGCCGTCAGCCGGCTGCCGGACCTTATTCTGATGGACATACAGATGCCGGTCATGGACGGCTTTAAAGCGCTTAAACTTCTGCGTGAGAATCCAGCGACAAAAGATATCAAGGCTATCGCGTTAACTTCTTTTGCTATGGCTGGTGACCGCGAGAAGATACTCTCTGCCGGGTTTAATGACTATATATCAAAGCCGATGGATACCAGAGCGCTGCCGGCGATGATGAAGAAGTATCTGGGTGAATAGGTGATGAGTAATAAAATAATAAATAGGACCATCTCAATTCTTCCCGGAATACGACAGGAGGCAACTCTTCCCAAGGTAACATTATTTCTTTCAGTAGTTTTGCTGACCGGCAATCTGAACGCTATAGTTGACAGTATGCTCCATCCCGAGATCTCCTATTTTGATATAGAGCATTGGATCATAGGCGGTGTGTATGCTTTACTGGTCTGCATTTTATTCATGGGAATGAGTATATATTATGCACAGCATAAACAGGAGGAAGATGAGATTAAAAGGGCCAAGGAAGAATGGGAGCGCACTTTTGACGCCATAACACAGCCCGTTATGATATTGGATGCCAACCATAAGATAGTCAAGGCAAATAAAACCATGGCTGACAAACTCGGAGTTACTCCTTCAGAAATGCAGGGATTGGCCTGTTACAAAGTTGTCCACGGCTTGGATGAGCCGCATCCGACCTGCCCTCATTCCAAATTATTGGCAGACGGCCAGGTGCACTCAGCAGAGATTTATGAGGAACGGCTGGGCGGGTATTTCGTAATTACCGTATCCCCGATTTATGATTCTGAAGGGCGGCTAAGCGGTTCGATACACACCGGCATTGATATTACCGAACGCAGGAAGATGGAAGAATATGTCAATAAACTCAACGAGGAACTGGAGCGCAAGATTGAGGATCGCACTGTTGAGATTGCCAAAGCCTATGAATCTTTGAAGGCTGAGAATCAGGCGCGAAAAGAGGCGGAGGAGGTTCTGAGTGCGAGCGAGAAGAGGTACAGAACACTTATTGAGACAACAGGCACCGGCTATGTGATCATAGACTACGAAGGAAAAGTTCTTAACGCTAATCAGGAATATGTCCATCTAACCGGGCATACTGACCTGAATGAGATACGGGGCAGAAGCGTCATGGAATGGACCGCTGATTATGAAAAAGATAAAAATGCAAAGGCTGTCGCAAAGTGCGCCAGAGACGGCCACATCAGAAATCTTGAGATTCACTATGTCACCGGGCAAGGCAAAGTTACTCCCATTGAAATCAATGCGACAGTCATGCTTATTGACGGAAAGGCGCAGATACTGACGCTTTGCCGTGACATTACAGAACGCAAAAAGGCAGAGGAATATCTGCAAAACGCCCTTATAACAGCAGAAGCCTCAAACAAGGTAAAGTCTGATTTTCTTGCGAATATGAGCCATGAACTGACGACCCCTCTTAATTCTGTCATTGGTTTTTCGCAGGTGCTTAAAGACGGCCTGTCCGGAGAGTTGAATACGGATCAGCAGGAATATGTGGATAATGTCCTTCAGGGCGGCATGCGCCTGCTAAGTCTCATCAGAAATATGCTCGACCTTGTGAGAGCCGAATCAGGGAAAGACGAGTTAATAGTGAAAAGGTTTCTCCTGAAAGAGACCCTGAAATCCTCAGTCGCCATGTTCAATGAGATATCAATAGAGCGCAACCTGAAACTCACCCTTCAAATAGAGCCCGCCGCTGACATTGTGATTGAGACCGATGCCGGAAAACTCACCCGAATACTATACAATCTCATAGACAACGCCGTGAAGTTCACGCCTGCTGGGGGGAGTGTGAGTGTGAGCGCGCGGAAGATAGAAGCTGAGAAGTTAATAGAAATCTCTGTCACTGACACAGGCATAGGTATAACACCTGAAAACATTGATAAGCTCTTTCAGCCATTTGCGCAATTAGAGTCACCGTATACTAAGACATACGGCGGCACAGGCATTGGTTTGATCCTGACAAAGAGGTTCGTTGAGTTGTTAGGCGGCAGGATATGGGCTGAGAGCGAATACGGCAAAGGGAGCAAGTTTATATTTGTGATACCGATATAACAAGGGGAAAATATATGTCAAAGAAGATACTTATCGTAGAAGACAATGAGCAAAATCGCAGGTTAATGCGTGATATTCTGAAATATTACGGTTATGAGATTATAGAGGCAGAAAATGGGGATGAAGGGATTAAAATGACGAAGATACATAAACCTGATTTAATACTGATGGATATGCAGATGCCTGTTATGGATGGATTTGCTGCAACACAGATACTCAAAAAAGACGCCGAGACAAAAAATATAAAGATCATTGCTGTCACATCATTTGCTATGGTGGGTGATAAGGAAAGAATTATGGGTGCAGGCGCTGATGATTATATAGCAAAGCCTATAGATACACGGCAACTGCCAAAGATAGTGGAGAAGATACTAAATGACAAATAGAAATCTGAAATCGATGGAGGAACGGCATGAATAGTACAAAGCCACGAATACTATGCGTTGACGATGAACCATTAAACCTGAGCCTTCTTGATGCATTGCTTAAGCCGAGGGGGTATGAGGTCATCAAGACTGACAACGGAGCATCAGCCCTCGAAAAGATAAATGAAGGCGGGATTGACCTCATATTGCTTGATGTGATGATGCCGGGCATGAATGGATATGAGGTCTGCACGAAGATTAAGTCTGATGACAGGCATAAGAAAATACCTGTTGTCATGATAACCGCATTGCAATCCAAAGAAGACAGGATCAAGAGCATAGAGGCAGGAGCAGAGGACTTCATCTCAAAGCCTTTTGATCAGACTGAGGTGCTCGCGCGCATAAAGATGCTCCTGAAGGTCAAGGACCTGAATGACAGGCTGAGCCTTGCATATGACAACATTAATGACCTTACATCTTTTGGCGAAAAGATGATCAAATCTTTTGACCCTCTGAATTTTGATTTGGTAACCGGTTTTGAAAAGATCGTGGAACAGATCATCAGTAAAAATGATGAAGACATGGGAAAACCCAAGACAGTAGTCTTGAGAATTTCAGACGAAAAACAGGCATCTGTATTGATAAAGTATGAGTTCCGCAATGGCTCACTTGAAAAGGTTTTATATAAAGGCGGCGACCATCACTGTCTTTTTGATGCCGGTGACAGCAAGTCAATAATTTATGCTAATACAGTTGACCTTAAAGAAGCTGAACACCAGCCGCATGTAAAAGTATTCAATTCTTTAGGCATAGATGTTCAAAATTATGTACGCTACAGCAGCCCGTTCTTCTGTATTCATGCGGTCAATTACGGCAGGCATGTCTCCTCTTATGATGTAGCGGTCTTAAACAGTATTGTCATGCAGAGCATCTTTCTGAGGTCGTTATCTCTTCAGATCAATGAGACTGAGGATGCCTTCTCATACACAGTGCATGCCCTTGCGCGCGCCGCGGAAGTGAATGATGAAGACACAGGAGAACACATAGTAAGGGTCGGCGAATATTGTGAACTTATTGCCGGACATATCGGGATGCCTGATAAGTTCACAAACATAATCAGGCTGCAGGCACAGATGCATGACGTTGGAAAGATACATATCCCGCCCGAGATACTTAAAAAGCCGGGCAAACTCACACACGAGGAATTTGAGGATATGAAGCAGCACACACTTTACGGCACAATGATCATCGGTGACCATGTCAGGCTGTCAATGGCAAAGGAGATCGCCATATCTCACCACGAAAGATGGGACGGCAGCGGCTATCCAAACGGCTTAAAGGGTGAAAATATCCCGATCTCCGGCAGAATTATGAACATTGCCGACCAGTATGACGCCCTTAGAACCCGCCGCGTCTACAAACCGGCATTTGATCATGAAACAACATGCAGGATTATTACAGAAGGCGACGGCAGGACCATGCCGCATCATTTTGACCCGCAGATACTAAAAGCCTTCAAACAGGTTGCAACGAAATTCGAAGAGACATATGAGAGAATGAAGACGTGAGTGTTTCCCCGCATTGCTGAAATACCTCTGAAAATGCTATAGTACATTACGGTTAGAAGCTGCTGTAATTGTTGAAAACCACAAGGACATTCAGACCTTGTGGTCTTTTTTTATTGGAGGTACGAACATGAATATGACCAAGAGGAAGAATGAGGCAAGGAGAGAAAGGCAGCAGCATAAGATAGATGAAGGCTCTGTGGCTGAACATTATCCCGGGGTTGAAAAGATCGAGATCAGCATGGTCTATCATCAGAAGAATCTGAGCAAGTCATTAAACAGGGTCGTTAATTTCACTCCCGCGAGTTATGCATTTTTCAATGTTGACTGCCTGAGCAATAACTGTGTTGAAGGGGGATTTGACCTTTCTCAAGTAATAACCTCTATGATCAGCAGTCAAAGCAAGACGGCTAAAGGAGACCTCAGTTGCGAAGGCAATCATCCTGCAGCCTGCGACTCAGAGATCAACTACGAAGTTACCATAAAATATTCATAACATAGACTGGAAGAATCTATAAGCTTTTTGAGACCTTCAAAAAGCTTATAGAAAAACCCCGCGGTATTAATGGCTGAAAAGCACCCCTCTTTGAATGCTGAAGATTCTGTATTATAATAACCGTACAATAAAAGCCATGCGAAATAACTATTAATGGAGGCTCAATATGGGTGACCTGAAGGAAAGAATTTTTGAAGCAGCAAAAGAACTGCAGCTTATCAATGTAGCTACTATCACAGAGGATGGCAAACCTTGGGTTCGATATGTCATGGGCAAGGCAGATAAAGACCTGTCCTTCCGCTTCTGCACCCACTTGGAATCGAGGAAGGTTCCTCAGATAAATAATAACCCGAACGTACATGTCACCCTTGGAGTTTCAAGCCTTGAGACTGCAAAGAGCTGGCTGCAGATACAGGGAACAGCCAAGGTATCTACGGACCAGACAGAACGTGATGCCTTCTGGTTTGATGAACTGAACAACTTCTTTTCCGGGCCTAAAGACCCGAGCTATTGCATAGTAATTATCAGGCCTTCAAGGATTGAATTGGGAACAATGGGAAGCATGAATCCAGAGGTCTGGAAACCCGGAGTATAAGCTGATAAAGCTGACTTAACAATAATATGAACTATGTCAGATGAAGATTCAAAGCTGGTCTACTCAACTGAACAGGAAGTCCCGCGGAAAGAGAAGCCTGAAAAAAAGACTGTATGTACCAGCCTGCAGCCTGCGCAACTGAAATTGACCGTCAGGCTTGACCGTAAAGCAAGGGCTGGGAAGTCGGTAACACTCATAGAAGGCCTATTTATTCCACAGCAGGAGATTGAGGCGCTGCTGAAACAGCTTAAAACAAAGCTCGGCACAGGTGGCACAGTCAAAGATACATCACTGGAGATCCAGGGCGACCATTGCGGCATACTTATACAGGTGCTGGAGAAGATGGGATACAGGACTAAACGCTCGGGTTAATCGTGGAAGGTCAGCAGGTCATCATCATCTAAAGAAACAATATCATCGTCGACATCTACGTCCGTGATCAGCAGGTCTTTAACCTTCACTTTCTTGCCTTTTTTAGTGCTGCTCTTGTCCTTGATCTTCACCAGTATCTCTTCTACGCTCTGGCAAAATTGATCTATGTCAGCATCTGTGAATTGTTTATTTTTAGAACGTTTCATCTTTCCCATCCCTTATACTCTCCCAAACATTATTTTTTTTGTTTTTGAATACTATATTTTTCTTAGAAAATGTGTGGAGATATTAACATATCCTGAAGAAAAATGTGAAGAAGTAAAAAATGCGTATGCGGGCAAATAGGCAATGTTAAGAAAAGATATAAAAGATGGAAGCTCGAATTACAAATAAAGCAGGATCAGCTCTTTGGAGAAGGACGGACGGACGGTTTATTAAAAGGCTTTTTCCTCTCTATGCGCCCTGGACCTGATTTTTCAGCGCTCTTGGAGGAGCCTGACTTTTGTGAATGATTTTCTCTTCTGTGCGGCCCCTGCCCTGCTGCGAATTTCTTAGGGCCTGCGCCGTGACGCGGCTTTGCGGGAGCTGAGTCTGTGCCGGCCGGCACCGCAGACCTCCTGCGATAACCTGTAACTATCATCTCGTCTGTGATCTGCGTCACAGGTATGCTCTGTTTGATATATGCCTCTATATCATGAAGTGAATATACGTACTCATCGCATGCAAGGCTTATCGCCTTTCCTTCCGCTCCGGCACGGGCTGTCCTGCCAATACGGTGCACATAGTCCTCCGGGTCCTGGGGAAGGTCATAGTTGATCACGTGAGTCACATCTTCAATATGTATGCCCCGGCTCGCAACATCCGTGGCTATGAGTATCGGCAGAGTGCCGCCCTTAAAAAGGGTGAGCACCTTCATGCGCTTATTCTGGTCAAGGTTCCCTGTTATCGAAGCTGCTGCAAATTCATTTGCATTTAGGAGGCGGTCAAGCCGCTCTGTCGCAGCCCTGGTGTTGCAGAAGATAAGGTAACGGCCGGCTGGCTCATTTTTAAGTATCCCAAGGAGAAGGCCGAACTTCTCTGACGAACCGACGTGGTAGAGCCTCTGCTCTATCTGCTTCACTGTCACCTGCTCGGGCGTGAGCGAGAACTGTTTGGGCATATTCATGTGTTCGTAGCACAGCTCATGTACCCTATGTGAAAGCGTGGCGGAAAAGAGCATCGACTGCCGCTGGTCATAAGGCGCCATCCTCCTGAGGAGAAAACGTATGTCCGCGATAAAGCCCATATTGAACATCCTGTCTGCCTCGTCGATCACAAGGAACTCTGTCTTCTTCAGGCTGTAGACCTTCTGCTTTAAATAATCTATCAGCCTGCCCGGAGTTCCTATGAGCACGTCAACACCCTTTGATATCTCCTCGCGCTGCTTCATATAATCGATGCCGCCGAAGACAGGCAGTATAGTGAAGCCTGCAGAACCGCCAAGCAGTTTAGCTTCGTTGGATATCTGAACCACAAGCTCCCTGGTAGGAGCGATGATGAGCGCTCGGGGTGAGAGGCCGTGTTCCAGCCGCGGCATATTAAGCATCCGCGAAAAAATAGCGATAAGAAAAGCTGCGGTCTTTCCGGTGCCGGTCTGAGCCTGGGCAGCAATGTCTACGCCTGACAGCGCATCGGGGAGTGTCATGGCCTGCACAGGAGTACATTCAGCAAACCCTGCCGCCCTGATTCCCTGCATGACCTTTTCGGGGATATTAAGTTCTTCGAATTTCACTACTAATACTATACATTAAGCAGGCAGAGTATTGAAATATAGAAGATACAAATTACAGGCATTGTTTTTTAAGTGCTTATATTTTTCAGATAACGAAATAAAGTGCGGGATGCGCGCGGAGCTTTATTACTTGCAACTTCATTTCTGGCTGACCTGACAAGTTTTATGAATTGGCCTTTTTCAGCTTCGGGTAGTTTTATCAATATCTCGTTCATCAAAGCATCATTGCCGCCTATAAGCTCTTCACGCAATCTCTCTGTCTCTTTGAATGCCTCGGTATTCTGCATGGTTCCGGTCTCTATATTTAGAACCGCCTCCTCTATAGGCCCCGCATCGATATTCCGCATCAGCGTTCCTATATACTGCATCTGCCTTTTCAGAGCGCCATGGCTTCTTATCTTTTTTGCGAAGATCACTGCCTCGAGGATCTCCTTAGGCATATCTATATAGTTGATCTGCTCGGCTGAGAGCTTCATGAGCTTCACTCCGAGCGCCTGTAAAGATAGAGCCTCTTTCTTCTTCTGTGTTTTACTCTTAATTTCCATATCGTCCATATTTTATTATATATGAAATGTCACTTGATATGAGGAGACAAAAAAAAGCGGCCCTGTTGCCAGAGCCGCTTTAAAGTTAATAACTGAAAAAAAATTACTTAGTTCTCTTATTTCTCAACTGAGCCTGAGCAGCAGCAAACCTCGCGATAGGTACACGGAATGGTGAACAGCTTACATAGTCAAGCCCAATGTTGTGGCAGAACTCCACAGACTTCGGCTCTCCGCCGTGCTCGCCGCAGATGCCGAGCTTAAGGTCTTTCTTGACTGACCTGCCAAGTTCAACAGCGGTCTTCATAAGCGGGCCTACGCCGTCCACATCAATGGATACGAACGGGTCTTCTGTGAGTATGCCAAGCTCCACATATTGAGGAAGGAACCTTCCGGCATCGTCACGGGAAAGTCCGAAGACGGTCTGAGTAAGGTCGTTTGTGCCGAATGAGTAGAAGTCAGCTATCTCTGCTATCTCGTCTGACGTTACACATGCGCGGGGAAGCTCTATCATCGTGCCTACTAAATATTGCACTTTAACCTTTGCCTTATGCTGAACTTCGGTCACTGCATCAACTACGACCTTCTTCATCATCTCAAGTTCTTTGACATGCCCTACAAGCGGTATCATTATCTCAGGAATGACATTTACCTTCTTCTTCTTTAACTCGCATGCAGCCTCCATTATGGCCCTTGCCTGCATCGCGTATATCTCAGGGAAAGTGACGCCAAGGCGGCATCCCCTGTGCCCGAGCATCGGGTTGAACTCATGCAGTGATTCGTTCTTTGTCTTCAGATCCTTGAAGTCCACATTCATACTCTTTGCGAGTGACTTCAGTTCATCATCTGTATGCGGGAGGAACTCGTGAAGAGGCGGATCCAGCAGCCTTATTGTGACAGGCTTTCCTGCCATAGCCTTGAATATGCCGAGGAAGTCCTTCTTCTGGAACGGCAGGAGCTTTGCAAGCGCCTTCTGTCTTCCCTCAAGCGTATCAGAGAGTATCATCTCACGAACAGCCTTTATCCTGTCAGGCCCGAAGAACATATGCTCTGTCCTGCATAGTCCTATACCTTCGGCTCCGAACTTTACCGCAGCCTGCGCATCTTCCGGCGATTCAGCGTTTGTCCTGACCTTTATGAACCTTATATTATCAGCCCATGTCATGAGCTCTTTATACCATTTATTGTTTTCGGGGTCTGCAGGCAGAAGCGCGAGGCTTCCCTCATACACCCTCCCCTTTGTACCGTTAAGCGTTATCCAGTCTCCCTGCTTGATAGACCTGCCGTTCATATTTATCTTCTTTCCCTTGAGGTCTATCTGAAGCTCAGAGCATCCGACTATACAGCACTTGCCCCAACCGCGCGCAACGAGCGCCGCATGGCTCGTCATACCGCCCTTTGCGGTAAGTATAGCCTCGGCTGCGTGCATGCCGTGTACGTCTTCAGGAGAGGTCTCAGTCCTTACGAGTATGACCTTCTCTCCCTTCTTTGCCCATGCCTCTGCTTCGTCAGCAGTTAGAACAACCCTTCCCCTTGCGCCTCCCGGCCCTGCGGGGAGCCCCTTTCCGAGCCCGACAGCCTTCTTCTCTGCTGCGGGGTCAACGCTCGGATGAAGAAGTTCATCTATCTGGTCCGGCCTTACTCTTAATACCGCTGTCTCTTTTGTGATGAGCTTCTGTTTGGCCATCTCCACAGCCATGCGGATTGCAGACTGTCCGTTACGCTTGCCCACCCTTGTCTGAAGCATCCAGAGCCTGCCGTCCTCTATGGTGAACTCTATGTCCTGCATATCCTTATAATGATTCTCAAGCCTGTTCTGATATCCATACAGCTCCTTGTACAGCTTGGGCATCGCCTCTTCAAGAGACGGAAGGTGCCTTGTGTCATCTGTCTTGCCTGACTTGTTGACAGGATTAGGAGTCCTTAGCCCGGCAACAACATCCTCGCCCTGAGCATTCGGGAGCCACTCGCCGAAGAACATGTTCTCGCCGGTAGCAGGGTTACGCGTAAAGGCAACTCCAGTCGCAGATGTATCTCCTGTATTTCCAAAGACCATAGCCTGAACATTTACCGCAGTGCCCCACCAGTCGGGAAGCTTCTCTATCTTTCTGTATGAAACTGCGCGCTTGCCCATCCACGACTGAAATACAGCACTTATCCCTCCCCAAAGCTGTTTATGCGGATCATCAGGGAAGTCCTTCTTCAGTGTCTTTTTTATTATCGCTTTGTACTCTTCACACAGCTTCCTGAGGTCAAGCACCGAAAGGTCAATATCGCTCTTGTATCCTTTTTTATTCTTCATATCCTTGAGTGCTGAGTCGAGCTTATGGCGGATACCGTCTTCCTCATTCTTCAGCTCTATGCCGGCTGCCTTCTCCATAACAACATCCGAGTACATCGTCATGAGCCTTCTGTATGAATCATATACAAAGCGCGGGTTGCCGGTCTTTCTGATAAGGCCCGGAATAGTCTTTGAAGTAAGCCCGCAGTTAAGCACCGTCTCCATCATGCCCGGCATGGAACTCCTTGCTCCTGAGCGGACTGAAAAGAGCAGCGGGTCTTCAACGTCACCAAACTTCTTGCCTATGATCTTCTCGACCATGGCGATAGCCTTGTCAACTTCTCCCTGCAGTTCCTTCGGATATTTGCGGTTGTTTTTGTAATACTCTGTGCAGACCTCAGTTGTGATGGTGAATCCAGGCGGGACCGGAAGTTTAAGTTTTGGATGGCCTGCCATCTCAGCAAGGTTAGCGCCCTTGCCTCCAAGCAGGTTCTTCATATCAGCCTTGCCGTCAGCCTTTCCGGCACCAAAAAAATAGACATATTTCTTAGCCATTTTAAAACTCCTCCTCTAAAAATATTTAAAAGTTGAAACTTAAAAGTTAAGAATAAGTTTTGCCGGGATTCAATGGCGAAAAGTTGATTATTTTAGCATATCAGGAATCAAAAATTCCGTAAAAATTAATGAAACAGGGGGATTAATGACCAAATAAGAAAATATTTTGAAATATGGCAGTTAAAGATCGTTAGCTACTGCACTATCCTGGAAAAGTCTGCGAGCGTATCAAAGATGCTTTTTACTTTGGAAAGCAAAGCAAGCCTGTTTGCCTTTACAGCAGCGTCCTTGTCCATCACAAGCACCTTGTCAAAAAAGATATTGATAGGCTCCTGAAGCCTGAACAGCCCGGAAAAGTCCTTCCCGTCCATTTCATTAGAAAGGCTCTCAGCAGAATCAAAGAGCGCCTTTTCCGATTCCTCTATGAAGAGATCCTTCCTGACCTCGCCTGCCTTGCTCTCGCCGAGAATGTTATAGACCCTCTTTGCGGAAGTGAGAAGCCCTTCAAATCCGGCCTCCTTGCGGATGGCGGCAAGTATGTCCATCTTCTCCTTTATCCCCTTCATGGTCAGGCCCTTGACAGAAAGCACGGCATTGACAGTGTCATAGCTGTATCCCTGCGAAAGAAGTATCCCCTCAAGCCTCTGGTTGAAGAAGACGAGTATCTTTTCAGTGAGCGACCTTATTGAAGGCGTATGGTTCTCAAGGCTTTGGAGCGCAGTCTCGATAATGTTCTCAAGCGTAAGCGGGTAGTCCTTTTCTTGGAGTATCCTGATTATGCCTGCTGCCTGCCGCCTGAGAGCAAAAGGGTCTTCTGAACCTGTAGGTATCATGCCTAAAAAGAAGAATGATGCGATGTTGTCCGCCTTGTCCGCTATTGATATTATGCTGCCTATGTCAGATGAAGGAAGAACATCTTCGGCAAACCTCGGGAGGTAGTGCTCATATATAGCATCTGCAACATCCTCATCTTCCCCTGATCCGATCGCATACACCTTCCCCATATATCCCTGAAGCTCAGGAAACTCGCCCACAACACCGGAGACAAGGTCTGCCTTTGAGAGCATTGCCGCCCTCAGGAGTTTCTCCTCATCCTTGAAGTCAAGTCTGGCCGCAATGAACGAACATATGAATGAAACCCTCTCAAGCTTATCAAATATGCTTCCGAGCTCTTCCTGAAATGTAACGTTCTTAAGCTCATCCTTTAATTCCCAGAGCGGTTTCTGAAGGTCGTCATTGTAGTAAAACCTCGCATCCTCAAGCCTCGCCCTGAGAACACGCTCGTTGCCTTTTCTTACAGTTTCTTTATTGTCAGAAACCGAATTGCTGACAACTATGAACTTCGGAAGAAGATTGCCGTTCATATCTTCAAGAGAGAAGTACTTCTGATGTATCCTCATGACCGTGATGGGAAGCTCTTTCGGAAGCAGCAAATAATCATTATCGAATCCACCTACGATCACAGTGGGATATTCAACCAGAGATACGACCGTATCAAGAAGTTCCTCATCCTCATGTACTATGCATCCTTCAGCCTGCTCCACCTTCTTTATCTCAGAAACAATTATCTCTTTCCTTTTCTGCAGGTCAGCTATGACCTTGTTCCTGTTAAGAAGAGATGCATATGAAGACGGATCTGCTACCTTGACCGGCTGCGGTGATGAGAAGCGGTGGCCGTAAGTAAGGTTACTGCTCTTGATCCCCTCAAGCTCAAAAGATATGACCTCACTTCCCATAAGCGCCAATATCCAGCGGACAGGCCTTACGAACTTCGTGGAGTAACCGGCCCACCTCATGGTCTTTGGAAAATACAGCGATGTGATAAGTCCGGGAAGCGATTTTGAAAAGAGATCCTTTGTATCCATCCCCGGCACCTGAACAACAGCCTGAAGGTACTCGCCGCGTTCATTCTTTAGAACCTTGAGTTCAGAAACATCGATGCCTGCTGACTTTGCAAAACCGACAGCAGCCTTTGTCAGTCCGCCGTCCTTATCATAGGCTATGCTCGTTGGAGGGCCGACCATCTCCTTCACCCGATCCTCCTGCTTCTCAGCCACATCATCGATAATTATCGCAAGCCTTCGAGGCGTTGCAAATAACTTTATCTTTCCGTAGGTTATGGCTTCCTGTGTCAAGAAGTTTATAAAGTTGGATTTTAACGAATCAAGGCCGCCTTTTATAAACCTGGCAGGTATCTCTTCAGTGCCTATTTCTAATAAAAACTGTTTCATTTTATTTAATTTTTTTCAGGAGGGGAAACTCCATATCCTCGCGCTGTTTCAGATAACCGACTGCGCAGCGTTTGGAAAGGTTCCTCACCTTGGCGATGTACTTGGTCCTTTCCGTGACGCTCAACGCGCCGCGCGCATCAAGCATGTTGAATACATGAGAACACTTGAGGCAGCAGTCATATGAAGGAAGCACAAGGCCTTTCTTTATCATGTCAAGGGATTCCTTCTCATACATCTCAAAGAGCTTCAGATGCATGCCGATATCAGCCTCGTCAAAGTTGTAGGTTGAGAACTCCACCTCTGAACGGTGATGCACATCTCCGTATGAGATCTCATCATTCCACTTCAGGTCATACACATTGTCAACGCCCTGCAGGTACATGGCTATGCGCTCAAGCCCGTATGTGACCTCAACAGAGACAGGCTTAAGCTCGATACCCCCCACCTGCTGAAAATATGTGAACTGTGTAATCTCCATTCCGTCAAGCCACACCTCCCAGCCGAGTCCCCATGCGCCGAGTGTGGGCGACTCCCAGTCATCCTCGACAAAACGTATGTCATGGTCAATGAGGTCTATCTTCATCGCTGCAAGGCTCTTCAGATAGATGTCCTGAATGTTATCCGGCGAGGGTTTCAATATCACCTGAAACTGGTAGTAGTGCTGCAGCCTGTTCGGGTTCTTGCCATACCTGCCGTCAGTCGGCCTTCTTGACGGCTCGACATATGCGGCCTTCCACGGCTCAGGCCCGAGCACGCGGAAGAATGTTGCCGGGTTGAATGTGCCTGCACCGACCTCTGTATCATACGGCTGCTGCATGACACAGCCCTGCTCAGACCAGAATGACTGAAGTTTTAAAATTAAGTCCTGAAGATTCATCTATTATGTTGTGCCTCTATGCCTATGATTTTTGTATAAAGAAGTATACACCAAAATCTGGAAATTGTTAAAGATTAAAACATGTCTCCATCCTATACAATAGAAGAAAAACCAGCTTATCTTGTATCATTATGGTAATTTTTATTTATGATTAAAATCATAGACTGCAATTACAAATAGATTTATAATTAAAATACAGATTGAAATTTAATCTCATATAAACAAGGAGGAAACATGTTAAAGGAAAGAGTTGAAAAGGTATTGGGAAAGGTGAGGCCGTTTCTTCAGAGGGACGGAGGGGATGTTGAGCTTGTTGAAGTTACAGATGACGGAGTGGTAAAGGTCAGGCTTAAAGGTGCATGCTCAGGCTGTCCGGGTGCGACCATGACGCTTAAGAACGCAATTGAAGATACTCTCAAGCAGGAAATTCCTGAGGTGAAATCTGTAGAGCAGGTCAGAAGTTAATAGTTGATAATTAAGGAGGAGAACATTGGATAAGATAGTTGTCTGGTATTTGAGAATGAGCGTCATATACTTTGTCGCAGGCGCGGCTTTGGGAATGGGGATGTTCATATGGCCTGAAGAATCCGGGATCTATAAAGATATACATGTGCACTTCAACCTCCTCGGTTTCATGACGATGATGATCTACGGTGTCGGTTATCACATACTCCCGAAGTTCAGCGGTGTTCATATATACAGCCCCAAGATAATGAATGTACAGTTCTGGCTCTCAAACGCCGGTCTGATCGGCATGGCGACAACATGGCCCATGACTATAGTTGGATATGCCGCTGGTATTGCAGGGCCGATGCTCATGCTGTCAGCAGCGCTCTCGCTTATCGCAGTTATACTCTTCGCATTCAATATACTGAAGACGATCAAGCCGGTTCAGATGTAGCTTATGATTTGCATCATAGACACCGCCTGCGGGACGTAATACAATAAGTTTAGAGAGATAAAAACAGAGCAGGCGATGCTCATAAATATGGAGGTGTACTCAGATGGAAATCACAAAGAATTCAGTAATAGGTGACTTAATAAAAGAGGTGCCCGGAGCGGATGCTGTTATAAAGAAGTACTTCGGCAACGGGTGCTTTACATGCCCGGGGATCAATGTCGAGTCCATAACTTTCGGCTCTGCCATGCATAATGTTGACCCTGAAAAGTTAATAGCTGAAATAAAGGCGCTTCAGAAATCCTGATAAAGACTATGGCAGCAGATGCCTGCGCGCACTGCTGCCTCACCGCTTTGATAACTGTATACAATTCTCTTGGTTAATCAGCCTGCCCGTTAATTTTATTATTTCTTTATTATAATATTCCAAATGCAGGAAGCGCTTCTTTATTTTCTTCTTATCTTTACGCCGCTGGCTTACGGTACTGTTGAGATATGGTCTGTGACTGTATTGCATGCGGTCTCGATCGCCATCATAGCATTATGGGCAGTCTCCATGATACGCAGCGGTCAAATAAAACTTTACCGCACGCCGGTGGACCTGTTTGCACTGATTCTTTTATTCCTTGCCTTTATTTCTATCTTCTTTTCAGTTTACCCGTATGCATCCCGTATCCAGATATATAAACTTATTAATTATGTTTTGATCTTTTATTTTGTGGTCAATACGTTCAGCGAGAGGCGTAAACTTTTCAGGCTATCCTGGGTTATAGCTGTTTTTGGAGGCTTATATGCTTTTACAGGTTTGCTCCTGCTTATCGATAAGTCAAAGGGTTCAAGGATTTTCTCACCTGATATTTACAGCAGCTTCTTCACCTTTGTAAATCACAACCATTTCGCAGGATACCTTGAGATGATCACGCTATCATGTATCGGTCTTGCCATTGCGTATAACGGCATAAGGCGTTTGTTATTGATATGTCTTGCCGTCTCCGCTGCCGCAGCTATCTTTTTTTCTTTATCTCGCGGAGGTGTCATCAGCCTTTTAGTCGGCATGCTCTGTCTCTTTGCACTCTTTTCCGCCAGCAGCGGCAGAAGGAAAAATCTATGGCTTATCAGCGGTGTCCTGGTCCTTGCCTTATCTGTCATGGCGTGGTTTGGCATGGGTGCCGTAATTGAAAGGCTTCAGACACTGAAAGACCCTTTTGCAGCAGGAAAAGAGAGGTTGGGAGTATGGAAGGATATAATAGACATGATTGCTGAAAACCCCTGGTTTGGTACAGGTATCGGAACTTTCAGTCATGCCTTTCCTCTCTTTAAAAGCGAACACCTGAGCAGTTTGTATTACAGTCATGCCCATAATGATTATCTTGAACTGACTGCGGAATTGGGAATTGCAGGAATAATATCTGCATTTCTGTGCATAATCGTCTTTTTCATTTCAGTGACAAAAAAGCTTGTTGCGCTTCCCGACAAAGGCTTGCAGGCGGTTGGACTGGGAGCGCTGTCATCCTGTTTTGCTATATTAGTTCACAGCAATACTGACTTCAACTTCAGCATTCCTTCAAATGCCTTTCTCTTTTTTATCTGCTCCGCCATTGCGTTAATTGCTTCCAGGCCTGAGAAGGCAGCCCTGATCAGCAGAGCAATTTCCATGAAACAGGGATTCGCTGGTTATTGCATTATTTTATTATTTTGTTCCATGGCGCTCATTAATATTCTTCCTCCATTTCTTGGAGGCTATTATCTGAATAAATCAATTGATCATCAAAAGTCAGGCAATTATGACCTTGCTGCAGAATCACTATATCGGGCCATCCAAATTGATTCGGGTAATGCGGAACATCCTGCGGCAATGGGAGATATAATGGCTGCAAAAGCAGTTAACGCCAAAGAAACATCTGAGAAAGAGGACCTTCTTAATAAATCCGTCAAATATTTCAATGATGCAATAACTGCAAATCCGGTCAGGGGATATTACTACACCAAAAAAGCCTTCAGCCTTCAGCGATTGGGGCGTCTTGACGAGGCCGGAGAAGCGCTGACAAAAGCCGCTCATTTTGCTCCGCAAAGTCCCTTTACCCACTATGACACCGGAACATTTTTTCTTTCCCGGGGCGAAGCTGACAAAGCACGCGAAGAATACGGCAAGTTCCTTCAGTTAAGATCCAATTTTTCGTATCTTCCAAAGATCCTCGATGATCTATGGAAGTTCTATCCCAGCTACGCTGAACTGAAACCTGTGGTACCTGAAATAGCGGAATACAGAAGGAGGTTTGCATATTATCTGTTAAGCAAAGGAGAAAAGCATGCGGCTTTTGAGGAATTCTCTTTTGCCTTCAGGCTTGAACCATCAATACTCAATGCCTTATCAATAATTACCGAACTTAATAACGCAAAAGAATATTATAAAGCCCTTGAAGCAGGGGGGGAATACATAAAACAATTCGGCAATGAAATTTCCTTGAACAAAGAGATTGCGATAACCTATGAAAATCTTGATATGAATGAAAAAGCCATAATTCTTTATCAACAGATACTTAATGAAGATCCAAAAGATATTTCGATGTATCTGCGACTTTCCAGGATATTGCTCAAAACAAATGATAACCAGCATGCGTTGGAAACACTACAGACAGCGTTAAATTATCATCCGGAGGATCCTTATCTAAGAGAACAGATGGCTTTAATATATGGAAGAATGGGAAACCATAAAAAGGCGATTGCTATATTTCAGCAATTAACTAAAGAAAAACCCAAAGATGCTCCTCTTCATATCACTCTCAGCGGAATTTATTCCAGCATGAAAGACTATTCCAATGCTCTCGGCACTATCCAGACAGCGATTCAGCTGAATCCGAATGATGCACGACTAATCAGACAACTGGCTTCTATATATGAAACAATGGGGAATAATGAAAAAGCAACTATCATTCTTCAGCAATTAATTGCCGAAGATCCGAAAAACGTTTCTATTTACATATCTCTTGCCCAGATCTATCTAAACACCGGGAACCTCGGCAATGCTGTTAACGTACTGAAAACAGCGCTTATCTTCAATCCGGACAATGCCACCATATATGAATTATTGGCAAACAGTTACAGCGGCATGGGCTTGCATAAAGAAGCACTTGATGCGTTAAACAAAGCTGTTTTATTCGATCAGAAAAATGCGGATTACCGCTTTCAGCTTGGCATCGAGTATAAAAAACTCGGCATGTTGCGCGAGGCTTTTGATCAATGGAGGAAATGCCTTCAGATAAAACCTGACCATAAAAATTGCAAAGTTTTCTTGGAAAGAAACATTATTTATCAATAGGTTCATCATTTCATAACTATTTTGCTATATTGTATTTCTTGTCTTATATTCTGTATAATTATTTAAGTCATAAATACAAGGTCTTTTGATGGTCATGAAAATGAATAACGTTAAGCTTTATAAATATTTTTCTTTTTTCCTTCTAATTTTTCTCTTCTGCATACCTTCAGATGCCTTTAACTCCGAAAAAGTAGGTACTATCTTATCAGTAAGTGGAGCAGCTACCATTACAAGGGATAATAAAACTTTTGATGCCATAAAAGACGACCCCATTTACAAGTTCGATACAATAGAAACATTAGAGAACTCAAGATTGAAGCTTCATTTTTCTGACGACAGCATAATAAGCCTTACCGAAAACTCGAGATTAGTCATTAAAAAGTATTCCGGCAGTGAAGGCAGCAAAAAAGACGTTTCTGTTCTTGAGCTTTTAAATGGCGACCTTAGAGCAGTCTCAGGGAGGTCCAGCCTTGAGGTACATACCCCTAATGCCGTGGCTGCTGCAAGGGGTACTGAATTCTATGTCTGGATGTGTGATAAGGAATCCGGTGTTGCCGTACTGCAGGGTGAAGTTGAATTCTGGCTAATGGAGCATCCTGACTGGAGAGAAATAATTAAAGAAGGATTCACGATTTTTTCCAGAAATAATGAGCAGCCTGGATTCCCTTCACCTATTACTCCTGAGTTAATAATAGAACTGGAAAAAATCAGTAATGATATTAGCAATGACAACAGCAATGACAACAGCAACGACAACAGCAACGACAACAGCAATGACAACAGCAATGACAACGGTGACGATACCCATTGCGGACAATGTGAAGTACTTGATGATGAAAACCACTGTGTGCCTGATAATACAATGGATCCTGGACCCTGTCAGAAGTGTTCTAATGGAATCCCTGTCCCTGACAATTCAGAAGATCCAGGCATGTGCAAAAAATGTTTAAACGGAAGTCCTGTTTCTGACAACTCAGAAGATCCAGGCCGTTGCAAAAAATGTTCAGGTGGCAGTGCTGTGCCTGATAATTCAGAAGACCCAGGTACATGCCTGAAGTGTTCTGGCGGCAATTCCGTCCCTGACGATCTTGAAGATCCGGGACTGTGTAAGAAATGCTCAGGTGGCAGTGCTGTGCCTGATAATCTCGATGATCCGGGACAATGCCGAAAATGTTCCGGTGGGAATACTGTTTCTGATGACCTTCAGGATCCTGGAATTTGCTATAAATGTTCCGGCGGCAATTCTGTCTATGACGATTTTGAACATTGCAGTGACGGAGACATATGTTCCATTAACGACCGCTGCCAGGGCGGTGGGTGTAAAGGGGATTTTGACCCAAGCCCGATTGATCCTAGCTGCATATAGCACATTGCAGACACAGCATTATTCCACCTGCATTATTTAATATTATCAGTTTATAACTCACTACCTGAAGCGTTAAACACATCTATTCTTCCTGATTTACTCAATTAATTTATTTATAAGTCATAGCCTAACTTATTGACAATAATATATATATATACAAAAATACACTATGAAAAAGATCCTGTTGGCTTTTGTCATCCTCATGGTCTTCATATCAAGCCGCATCAGCGCTGTTGAGCATGTCAGCATTCTGGGAGTACGCTACTTAACATACAAGACATATACAAGGGTGGTAATCGACCTCAGCAGCCTGGCTTCATTTAACAGCAACCGCCTTAAAAAACCTGAACGCCTCTACTTTGATATCAAGGGATGCACACTCGCGAAAGATACCAAAACCTCGATAGCTGTCAATAACGGTATACTGAAGAAGATACGCTCAGGCCAGTTCAGTGAAGATACAGCAAGGGTCACTCTTGACCTTGAAGGCATGAGCCAGTATTCCGCATTTGTACTTGAAAATCCCGACAGGCTCGTTATCGATATCTACAAACCTGAAGCAGCACTTGCGCCGCTAATCATTGAGAGCAAGCCCTTTATAAAAGAGATACCGGATGATGTAAAGATCAAGACGATAGTTATCGATCCCGGCCATGGAGGCAAAGACCCTGGCGCAGTCGGGCCGAACGGGCTGAAGGAAAAAGATGTGGTCCTTGATGTGGGCAAAAGACTGGGCGAGATACTTAATGAAAGATATGGCGTAAATATAATCTATACCCGGAAGACAGATGTATTCATCCCTCTTAATGAACGGACCGAGATAGCAAACTCAAATAACGCTGACCTCTTTATCTCCGTCCATGCTAACGCAAACACAAAGAGGTCTGCAAAAGGGATCGAAACATATATACTTAACTGGACAAATGACGACGAGTCGCTGAAGGTCGCGGCAAGAGAGAACAATATCTCCATAAGTAAGATGAAGCTGTTAAGGGGCGGGCTTCAGATGATACTTGACGACCTGACCAGAAGCCACAAGAAGCAGGAATCTGTAAAGTTCGCGCGCAATTTACAGGATTCGATGGTAAGCACATTGAAAGACCAGTACAATAAGACAACAGACCTTGGAATAAAGCAGGCGCTCTTCTATGTGCTTGTGGGCGCTGAGATGCCGTCCGCGCTGGTTGAGGTATCATTTATAAGCAACAGCGATGAAGAGAAGCTCCTCGCAAGCAAGGGCTACAGGGACAGGATAGCAGAAGGCATAGCTGAAGGTGTCGGAGATTATATTAAAGGGTCAACATTGATGGCCAGGCAAAAATAAAATTATATGGCTATAGACTATTTAATAAAGGGCGGATTCATTATTGACGGCACATCTCCCGATGCCTCGCCTAAGATAGCTGATATCGCCATTGAAGGCGACCGCATAAAGGCGATAGGAGAGCTCTCGGGAGTTCATGCCGATAACACAATAAATATTAAGGGGCTCTGCCTATGCCCGGGATTTATCGACTCTCATGCGCATTCTGACTTCACCCTGCTTGCAGATGGAAGGGCTGAGGGGAAGATCTGCCAAGGCGTAACAACAGAGATGAACGGGAACTGCGGCCTGTCCGCAGCGCCGCTTTACAGAGAGGCGCTTGAGCACAGGGAGAAAGAGCTCGCAAACCTGAATATCAAAGAGAGATGGAACACCTTCCCCGAATACTTCAGCATTTTGGAAAAGAAAGGCTTTGCCGTTAACTTTGCAACGCTTGCCGGACACGGCAACCTCAGGGCCTCTGTCGCCGGATATTCTGACAAACCGCTTTCAACGAGTACTATCGAAAAGACAAAAGAACTTCTAAACGACGCTATCAGCGCAGGTGCAAAGGGCATCTCAACAGGCCTTATATATCCGCCGGGGATATTTACTGATACACCGGAGATAATCGAGCTTGCGCGCGAGGCGGCAAAGAGCAATGGCATCTATACAACTCATATGAGGAGCGAGGGCAGCAGGCTCCTTGAGTCGGTCAACGAGGTAATGACCATTGTGAATGAATCAGGCATAAAAGCCCACATCTCACACCTGAAGACCAACGGCGAGAATAACTGGAAGAAGCTCAAAGGTGTATTTGAGCAGATAGAGCATGAGAACATTAAGGGCTTTAATGTCACATGCGACAGGTATCCTTATACCGCTTCAAGCACAGATCTTGATACGATACTGCCTGCATGGGCGTTTGAAGGCGGGCATAAAAAGGAGCTCCACCGGCTCAGGAATGAACAGGCACATCTCAAAAACGATTTTCTCAAGAAGCACCCTGAAAAATCTTTCTGGAAGTCTGTGATGATATCGTCCGTGACTACAGATAAGAACAAATGGATGGAAGGCAAGACGCTCTTTGAGATCAGCCTCCCTCTGAAAAAAAGCCCTATCAACTGCATGTTCGACCTGCTTATTGATGACGAACTCAGGACCGGGGCCATCTTCTTCTCAATGAACGAGGACAACCTCAGGGAGATACTTAAACGGCCTTACGCAATGATTGGCTCTGACAGCTCTGCAAGGAGCTTTGACGGCATAACGTCAAATGAAAAACCCCACCCCAGGGCATTCGGAAGTTTCCCCCGGATATTAGGCAAATATGTCAGGGAATACGGTGTGCTGAAGCTCAATGAAGCGATATATAAAATGACAGGGCTTCCTGCAAGAACTTTCAATATAAAGAACCGCGGCATTATAAAAGAAGGCTGCTTTGCGGACATTACCGTCTTTGACCCGAAAAAGGTCAATGACACAGCTGAATATAACAAGCCGTTTGTAAGGCCGAAAGGCATCCACCATGTCTTTGTGAATGGAACGCCTGTATTGTTTGAAGGGCAGGCAACAGGAAAGATGCCGGGCAGGATTATCAGATGAACAGTATTTAAATACTTTAATTGCAAAAGCTTACGAAAAAATATATCTTAATGCTGATCCGGCAAAAAGCAAATATGGAAAAAAGTGACCTATGATGACTAATATTCGTTTATCCAAAGTGATCTATCTCATCTTCACATTGATCACCTTTTATCTTTTCTATAAGATACTGAGCCCCTTTATCTTCACTATCTCATGGGCAATGGTCCTCAGCATTACATTCTACCCTCTGTATAAATTAATACTCAGATCATCCAAACGGGAGTGGTCTGCCTCACTGCTTACTCTGGCTGTTATTATGATAACGGTGCTGCTTCCGTTCTTCTTTATTATCAGTTCACTCACAGGCGATATTACTGACATCTACAATAAGATCGAACAGCAGGGCATTGAAAACATCATAAATCTTGATATATATACCCGGCTTGATGAAACATTGCAGAAATTAGTGCCCGCTGAATTGCTTCAACGATTTAACCTCCAGGAAAGCCTTACAGCGACCCTGAAGTCATTAGGAGAATACATCTTTCATAATATCACCGGCCTCCTTACAAACGCTGTCCTTCTGGCAGGGAACTTTGTCATCATGCTCATGATAATATATTTCTTCCTCAAAGACGGAGAGGCGCTTGCGGCGTATCTCAAAAAACTCCTGCCTCTTACTGAAGAACAGAAGCATAGGTTTGAAGAACGCATAAAGGAGACTGTCATAGCCGGAGTGTACGGCGGCGTTGTTGTCGGAATCGCTCAGGGGCTGCTCGGAGGTGTCGCGTTCTGGTTATTCGGCACTCCATCCCCGGTATTCTGGGGAGCAACAATGGCAGTTGCCTCACTCGTGCCTTTCTTCGGGACTTTTCTCATATGGGGGCCTGCAAGCCTTATCATGTTCCTGTCAGGCAGTTACATGAAGGGCATCGGGCTATTTCTTTTCGGCTTTATAATTATCAGCACCATTGACAACATCATCAAGCCGCTGGTGATCGGAAGCAGGACAAAGATGCACACGCTGTTAGTCTTCCTAAGCGTACTCGGCGGAATAAAACTCATGGGGCTTGTGGGATTTATTATCGGGCCCTTGATCGCCGCGCTGTTCCTCACACTGATTGAGATACACGCAAAGGAAGATCAGTAAATACACCGTCACTATATCGTCCTTAAAACCTCTTCAGCAAGCTTATATCCATTCTCTATACAGTCATTCATGCCGATGCCTTTGTAGGCGTTGCCGGCAAGATAAATGCCCTTATGAAGCTTGAGCCTCTCATCAATCTTTTTCAGCTTGTCTGAGTGCCCCACCAGATATTGAGGGATAGCCCTCTCCCACCTGTAGATCCTTGCCATATCAGGATCAGACTTCAATGTCATGATCGGCCTGAGTTCGTTCATCACCGTACTCAGCAGCCTGCTGTCATCCATCATCGCAAGTTCAGACGCCTTTGCTCCGCCGATCATCGTCCTGAGCAGCACATGTCCTTCAGGCGCCCTGTTCGGGAATATACTTGAGTCCCAGAGAGTGCCGAGTATCTTTCTGCCCTCTTTCTGAGGTATGAGAAAGCCGAAACCGCCCAGGTCATGCCCCACCTTCTCCCTCCTGTATCCAAGGCAGACAACCGACAGGGACGGATAAGGGATTGTAGAGAGTGTATCTGAAAGCTCCCTGTCCAAATCTTTTAAAATATCAGCAGATGCGTATGCAGGCGAGGCGAGGATCACGATATCCGCTTCAAAGATGCCGGCAGATGTATGCACCTGATAACTGTCACCGCTCCTGTTTATCCCGTGAACAGAGGCCCCGAGCCTGACCCTGCTGCCAAGCGCCTCTGAAAGGGCATCTGTGATCTTCTGCGCGCCATCATAAAAAGATGTGAGCCTGCCGGGAGGGGCGACAGAGACATTGGCGCCTGAGTTGCCCCTCTCTCTCTTTATCTTTATCAGAGCCTTGAAGAGGCCGCCGTATTTATATTCAAATTCCTTGATGCGAGGGAAGCAGCTCTTTATGCTCATCTTATAAGGGTCGCCTGCAAAAACACCCGATACCATAGGGTCGATAAGCTTATCAAGCGCCTCCTTTCCGAGCCTGCGTATTATGAAATCAGCTACGCTCTCATCCTCAGGGCCCTTCGGTGCAAAGAGGTCATAGAGCATCCTTATCTTGCCGGGCCATGATATAAAATCAGATCTAAGAAATGCAGGAGGTGATTCAGGAAGCGCGTTAAGCTTCCCGCCCGAAAAGATGTATCTCTTCTTTGCGTTCTCATTGCTTCGCACCGGGTCAATGCCAAGGCTGCCGCAGAGCTCAAGCGTCCTGGGCTTGTTATCGAGAAAACCGTTTGCGCCCTTTTCGCATACAAAGCCTTCAGTATTATCAGTCCATATCTTCCCGCCTGTCCTTGGGTCGGATTCAAGGAGAGTGATATCCAGTTGCGGGCTGTTCAACAACGCATAAGCAACCGACAAACCTGAAAGCCCTCCGCCTATAACAAGAACCTTCTTCATTGCGCCTCACTTGTTTTTATCATTACCAGTTCCTTTAATGCATTGATGAACTTCTCTGATGTGTTCAGCGATCCGCATCTCCTGAGGTTTATGCCCTGCCCTTTGGCAAGTTCCCTGAAGAGTATATCTACTTCATAGAGAGTCTCTATATGGTCTGACACAAAACTTATAGGCACGACAAGGATATTCCTGCATCCCTTCTCCCCGAGCTTTAAGATTGTATTGTCAGTTGAAGGCTCAAGCCACTCAACAGGCCCGCTCCTGCTCTGAAAAGAGAGCTGCCATTTAATATCCTTAATATTATACGGCTCTTCGGAAAGCCGTTTATTAGCCGCCTCTATCGTCCCTTTAATGTGATCAAGATACGGGTCGCCTTCATCAATAAAAGATTTAGGAAGGCTGTGGGCGCTGTACAAAAGAACGATATCCTCATCCTTAAACTTTTGAATGCCTTCATGGATGAGTTCGCACATTGCATCTATGTAGGGTGGAAAGTCAAACCATTGCTCTATATATTTTATGCTCAGGCCCATCTCCTCAGCAGCGTATTTAAACGCTGATACTGATGAACCTGTTGTGGTCTTTGAGTAATGAGGATACAGAGAGAGGACTATGACCTCTTTGATCCCGTCCTGCACCATCCTTTTTACGGTATCCTTTATATACGGGTGCCAGTAACGCATGCCGATATAGACTTTATAGAGAGGTTGAGAGGTTAAGAAGCTGAGCTGCTGAGAAGCTGAGGTTTTCTCGCCTTGCAAACTATCTACTCCCATGACTTCTTTATTAAGCGCCTTATCAAGCGCCTCAGCCTGTGCTGTGGTGATCTCAAGTATGGGCGACCTTCCGCCTATCATCCCGTACATCCTCCTGCTCTTTGACGAGCGGAATGTTGAGATAATCCTTGCGATAGGTTTCTGAAGAAAGGAGGGGCCCAGCCTGATGATCTCCCTGTCAGAGAAGAGGTTATATAGAAAGGGCCTGACAGCCTCTAATGAGTCAGGACCGCCGAGGTTGAGCAGAAGAACGCCTATGGTATGATCAGTTTTTCTGTCAGCCGTATCGTTCATATTTATATACCTGAAAAGATCAAGGCCGGAATGAAATATTATTACCTTATTGCAGACTCTTTATGTTTCCCAAGCACTCTCAGAAAGGCATCCACAACCTCAGGATCAAAGTGTTCTCCTGAACAGCGCTTAAGCTCTTCAATCGCAAATTCATTGCCGACTGATAAACGGTAAGGCCTGTCAGATATCATAGCGTCATATGAGTCTGCAACACATAATACTCTTGCAAGCAGCGGGATCTGTTCTCCCTTAAGGCTGTCAGGATAACCCGTGCCGTTATATTTTTCATGATGAGCCCTTATGATAGGGCGTATCTTGTCAAGCCCTTTTATAGGGCGGAGTATCTCATCGCCTCTTACAGGATGCATCCTGATCATCATAAACTCGGCATCAGAGAGCTGGGAAGGCTTGTCAAGGATCTCATCATATGTGCCTATCTTGCCGATGTCATGTAAAAGCGCGGCTGTCTTAAGATATTCGATCTCCTGCTCCTTCAGCCCCATCTCTTTGGCAATTGCGATGGCATAATAGGAAACATCCATGGAATGGCCCTTGGTCCAGTGGCTCTTTGCGTCAATGACATTTGAGAATGCAATAACAAGATCATTGTAGATATCTCTAAGCTCCTTATATGTTGCATCAAGGTCCTTGAGCATATTAAAGAAGGCATCCTTGGACTGTATAAGTTTTTTCTCATTCTCTTTAATGTCCGTGATGTCAATTATCACCAGCACATATGCATTAGGAACCCCATCCTCATCAAATATAGGGGTGGCACTCTCAATAAAATGCCTGTTGCTTTCCTTGTTGTGATGTATGAATTCCTCAGTTCTGTTGCTGCTGATGGATCTCAAAAGAGGGCAGCCTTCAAGCGGCTTATTAAGCTTATGGACGGCCCCGCAGCATTTCCCCTTATGTACAAGCTCCTTTATGTCTCTGCCAGCGAGGGTCGCAACATATTTATTTGCCCTCATAATATCTGAGTTTTCATCGATCAGCATGACGCCATAAGGCATGGAATCAAATGTAGTAAGCCATTCAGAAGAAGCTAACCTCAGCATCTTCTCTGACTTCAGCGTCCTCTCAAGGAGCTTTCTTCTTTCATTCATCAGATATGCGGTAATAGTTGAGCCGACAGGTGAGGTAAGAATAAGAATATGAAAAAAGGTTTCAATAAAAGAATCAAAATGAAATAGGTGTCTAAAAAACATATCAGTGTGCTCGGCATAATCATAAAATAAGTATGTTATGACAACCAGCCAGCCAAAAAAAGCTACTAATATCGGGAGCCGTAATTTCATATTGTATCTTTCTCTCCTGCAGCAGCCTTAAGCCTCTCGATCTCTTTTTTCAATTCGACCATCTTCAGCTCCCTGCCTATGGACATCTCATAAAAATCCTCAAGCTCTTTTATCTTTGAGGTGAGTTTCTCATCTGTCTTCATCCTTGCCGTGACATCTGAAACAACCTCAACAACAGAGTCTATCTCACCTGAAGCCCCTTTGAGAGGATAAGATATGGTCTCAACAAATATGGGATTTTTGTCTTTATCAAAATGCCGGTGGATTATCCTGTGGCTCACACCTGTTTCAAAGGCGTTCTTTACGCTGCATTCTTCACCGGCCTGAAAGCAGGGTTTGTCAATATGGTGTGACACTTTATAACAATGCATGCCGACTATCTCGGCAAGATCTATCTTTGTCTGTTTCAGGTATCCGCTGTTGGCTGTAATTATCTTATACTCGCGGTCTATCACAACAACGCCGTCGCCTATGCCCTCAAGTATTGAAGAGAGAAAAAGCTGGTGTTTTCTGAGAGACTCTTCTACATTCTTCCTGTCTGTAACATCCCTCATAACGCTAAGCATTATATTCTCGCCGCCGAAATCAATCATCCTGCAGTTTGCCTCAACCGGTATTATCGTACCGTCCTTCTTTTTTAAGGCCATTTCATATACAGCTTCGCCGCATTCCTGTACAGCACTAAGGCACTCAGGGATTCTGACTGCAAATTCCCTGGGAGAAAGCTCAAATATGTTCATGGATAATATCTCTTCCTTTGTGTACCCAAGGCGGTCAATAGCAGTTTTATTGACATCTACAAACTTACCGTAGGGATCAATAATAAAAACAGCATCACTAAGCGATTCAAAGATGTTGCGGAATATCTCCTCGCTGCCCCGGTGTTCAATGTCTACATGGTTCTTCTGTGCCAGTTCACTCACAATATCTATCCTTGCAGCCTTTATTTTTTAGAAAGCCTGTGGACCATCTCAACAAGCGCTATCACATTATCAGGAGAGGTCTGCGGCACAACGCCGTGCCCCAGATTGAAGATATGACCTTTCGCAGATGATGCCCTGTCTAAAACATCCTGCACCCTCTTCTCTATCTCCTGCTTCGGAAGGAACATTGAGAGCGGGTCAAGGTTGCCCTGCACCACGACATCTCCGCCAAGCCTTCTGATAGCATCATCTATATTTATTCTCCAGTCAACTCCATATACATCTGCCCCTGATGTCTTTATATCCTCAAGAAGCCCGGCTGTCTCACCTACAAAATAGATAATAGGAACTGTTTCAACTCTTTCGGCCTTCATCCAGCTCCTCAGGTCTGTGATTATCCTCTGAACATATGACAGCGCATGCTCCCTGAAATCTGAAGGCGAAAATATCCCGCCCCATGTATCAAATATCTGCACCGCCTGTGCGCCCGCGCTTATCTGCGCCTTGAGATACTCTGTTATTGTGGCTGTGACCTTATCCATCAGAGATCTGTAGAGCGCGGGGTTCTGATAGATCATCATTTTGGTGTTAAGGAAATTTCTCGAGGTGCCGCCTTCGATCATGTAGGTTGCTGTTGTAAAAGGCGCGCCTGCGAAACCTATGAGGGGAACCCTTCCGGCAAGCTCTTTCCTCAAGAGACGGATGGTGTCCATAACAAAACCCATCCTCTCTTCAGGGTCAGGAACAGAGAGTCTATTCACAGTGGCTGCGTCGCGTATCGGAGGCGAGAGCAGAGGCCCCTTGCCTTCATGAAAATCAAGACCTATACCCATAGCCTCGCACGGAATAAGGATGTCGGAAAATAATATCGCGGCATCCACGCCGAGAATATCTATCGGCTGAATAGTTACCTCAGCCGCAAGCTCGGGAGTCTTACAAAGAGTCAAAAAATCAACCTTACCTCTTACCTTCTGATATTGAGGCAGATATCTTCCTGCCTGCCGCATTATCCATATGGGTGTGTATGAAACTTCTTCCCCTCTGCATGCCTTTAAAAAAGTATCATTCATGATCTTATCCCTTCTGCTGCTCGTTTTTATTTTTACCTTCTTTCAGCATTTTTACCGGAACATAACCGCAGAACGGTTCCTCGTCCATATAATCCCCGGTCACGGCATATGCGCGCGCCCTGCATCCGCCGCATACATTTACGTATTCGCATGAACCGCACTTTCCCTTGTATGACTTGAAGTCTCGCATATCTTTGAAAAGCACGGAATTCTCCCATATATCCTTGAAAGTCTTCTCCCTGATGTTGCCTGCTGATTTAGGAAAATAACTGCAAGGAAGCACATTGCCGTCCACATCTATGAGGCAGATGAGCTGGCCCGCGAGGCATCCCTTTGAACCGCCTGTGGAGAAATTAAGTGTGCGGCGCGCAAATTTCTCGCCCTCCTCTTTCTGCATCTGAAGCACTATCCTGTAATAGTGCGGCGCGCAGGTGGGGCGCACAAGCATATCCTTCTCATTCTTCTCCATCTCATAATGCCACTTGAGCAGCTCCTCGTAATCCTCTTTGGATATCAGCTCATTCATGATATCCTCTCCCCTTCCTGTGGGAACGATCATGAACATATACCATGCAGTGGCGCCGAGCTCTTTTGCCAGTCTGCTGAGCTTTGGTATCTCACCCTGGTTTCTCTTTGTGAATGATGAATTAATAAGAAACTTGATATCGTGTTTTCTAAAAAGGCCTGTGGCGTTGATAACGCCGTCAAATGCGCCTTTCTGGTTTCTGAAATTATCATGAACCTCAGCTGTTGAACCGTCAAGGCTGAGCGAGACCATCTTCACGCCTGAATCCTTCATCTTCAGACAAACCTCTTCTGTAACAAGAGAGCCGTTTGTAGCAATGCACATCCTCAGCCCTTTATCAGTGCCGTACTTTGCGATATCAAAGACATCCTTGCGTAAAAGAGGCTCTCCACCGGAAAGCACGATCACAGGCTTTGCATAACTTGTTATATCGTCAATTACGCGGTACGCCTCTTCTGTTGAAAAATCAGGATGGCCCTTGGCCTCCATTTCAGACGAGGAACGGCAGTGAACACACTTGAGATTGCACCTTCTCGTTATCTCCCAGGCTATCCACTTAGGTTCAAATTTCATCGACATTCCAGATACTCCCATGTATATATTGCATAATGTGACTATTATAACATTAGAATTAAATCGATACTATACTTCAGGAAAGCCTCACAAATACCTCATTGGAGAGGAGCAGTCCGCGTCTGGTCAGCCTCAGATTGGTTTCATATGAGCATTCTGAATTCGTGATCTCGATCAGGCCATTTGCCTGCATATCCGCCAATTCAGCCTGATAATGACTTAAGATATTCATCCCGTAGCGCTTGAAGAAAGATTCGACATTTATTCCATCAGTCGTTCTAAGTCCGAGAAAGATAGCCTCAGAGGCAGCCTTCTCTTTGGTTATATAAACTTCTTCCTGAACAGGGCTTCTATTATCAGAAATAGCTTTAAGATAATCTTCCAGATCGCCAATGTTATAAGAACGGTTTCCATTGATGAATGAATGCGCGCCTAAGCCCGCGGCGTAATAATCCCCCCTGTCCCAGTAGTTGAGATTATGGCGGGACCGGCAGCCGGGTTTTGCAAAGTTAGATATTTCGTAATGCTCATAGCCTGATAAAGATAAATGGTCAATTGTGTGGTTATACATTTCAATGATCAACTCCTCATCTGAAACTGAAATACCGCCCTCTTTGATACGCTCATGCAGTAATGTCCCATTCTCAACGGTAAGCTCGTATGCAGATATATGCTCAGGGCCAAGCTGAACCGCTTTTTGAAGCGTCTTCTTCCAGCTCTCTATGCTCTGTCCCGGAATGCCGTAAATAAGGTCAATGCCGATATTTTGAAAGCCCGCCTCTCTGGCAAGATAAAATGCCCTCTCTGCTTCTGAAGAAGAGTGAAGCCTGTGGAGCAACTTAAGTTCATCATCATTGAAAGACTGAACTCCGATGCTTAACCTGTTCATCCCGGCTTCTTTAACATCTCTCAATTTTTCCAGATCAAGAGTCCCGGGGTTTGCCTCTATCGTTGCCTCACCTCCCCTTTGCCCCACCTTAATAAGGGGGGGATGGGGGGGTGAAAAATCAAAGCGTGTAAAGATATGACCGATGAGATCCTTAAGAAATTCTGTAGGAAGAGCTGTTGGCGTGCCTCCGCCAATGTATATAGTTGAAAATGAGGTGCCGCGAGGGATTGCGAGTATCTCTTTTTTCAGAGCTTTGATATATGCAGCAGCCTTTTGCGGGTCATATATCCCAGAGACAAAATCGCAGTATATGCAACGCTTCAGACAAAACGGGATGTGGACATAGAGGGATGCAGGCATGGGTTATTGTAGTAGAATAACTCCCCCATTCCCCCTCTTAGCTTAAGAGGGGGTGGCAAAGCCGGGGGCGTTATATAATCTCCTGTGCCTTATTAAATAGATCGTTAAGCTTCTTGCTCTCATCAACAACCTTTACCAAAATACCGGACAAATCTTTCTCGCCGAGAGACTCTGCCTTTGATGCCCATTCCTTATAAGTATTGATATGCGCATCATTGTGTTCGATCCAGTGTTCAAGAAGATGTTTCAGTTTTTCAAGTTCTGTCATATAGCTCCGGTTAATTGTAGGATTATTACTTAAAGTCCAAACAGCAGTACTGATACTCCGCAAAAACTTATTATCGCTCCTGCGATTGCATGGGTATAACGCTCAAGCCCTTTGGCTGGGAGAATATTTATTCCGTATATAGAGACAAGCACAATGCCGAGCATGGTAGATATAGTTACCAGGCTGAATACTCCCGCAACAAGCCCGAGACCCAGCATGCTGTGCCTTGCGGCAGGATACATAAGCATCGGGATCAGCGGCTCGCAAGGGCCGAGGATGAAAATTATAAAAAGCGCCCATGGAGTGACGATACCGGAATTCTTCTTTTTATGCAGATGCAGATGCTCTTCAGCATGAACATGAGTATGCACATGCTCAGCGCCGCCTCCGTGATGATGTATATGTGTGTGCGGCCTGTTCCTGTAAGCCCTCCTCATTCCCCAAGCAAAGTAGACTAGGCCGAACGCTATAAGCGCCCATGTTGCAATATCTCCGCGAAACGATTCAAAGACCTCAAGCTTTGAAACAGCCAGTCCGAAAGTTATGCCTACTGTACCCAGCAAAACTGAACTCAGGACATGCCCGATGCCGCATAGAACGGTAACAAGGGTAGTCTTGCGCATGGACCACTCACCGGACTTTGACATCGCTATGAAAGGAATATAATGATCAGGCCCTAACAGCGTGTGAAGAAACCCGATAGAAGCTGCCGCAGTCACAAGTATCATCAATTCATTTGTCATAAGAATTCTCCTTCCAGCTAAAATAAAAAAACCACGAAAGTTTCAAAGGTCTTCTGACCTCTCAGCCTTCGTGGCGTGATTTAGTTTTACACACGGCTTTATAAGATGTCAAGAATGCTTAACATCTTCATATCAAAGTCTGTATTAATATGCTATGAAGCTTTCAACCGCTTCTTTGTCCACTCTATCAGCCCGCCGGCAGAGATAAGTTCCTGCATGAAAGGCGGGATCGGTTTTGCAGTGTACTCTTCGCCTTTGGTAATGTTCTTTATAACACCTTTGTCAGCGTCCACCTCTATGACATCGCCTTCGGATATCTTTTCAGATGCCTCCTCAGACTCAAAGATGGGAAGCCCGATATTGAACGCATTCCTGTAGAATATACGCGCAAAGCTCTTTGCCACTACTCCCTGCATACCAGCGGCCTTGATTGCTATAGGCGCGTGCTCGCGTGAAGAACCGCAGCCGAAGTTGGCGTCAGCGATTATCATGTCGCCTTTTTTAACCTTTGACGGGAAATCTTTATCAGCATCCTCCATGACATGCTTTGCGAGTTCATTCGGGTCAGATGTATTAAGATATCTTGCCGGTATGATCGCGTCAGTATCTATATCCCTGCCAAACTTCCATACTCTTCCTTTAAGTATCATAATACCTCCTCCGGTATGGCTATCCTGCCGAGAACTGCGGATGCTGCGGCAACTGCCGGGTTTGAGAGATAGACCTCGCTGCCCGGGTCTCCCATCCTGCCGACAAAGTTCCTGTTGGTAGTGGCAAGCGCCTTCTCGCCTTTTGCAAGTATGCCCATATGACCGCCGAGGCATGGCCCGCATGTCGGTGTTGAAAAGACCGCCTCTGCGTTTACAAATATCTCTGCCAATCCCTCTTTAACAGCCTGCAGGTATATCTGCTGTGTCGCAGGAATGACTATCATTCTCGTGTTAGGGTTGACCTTCTTTCCTTTGATTATCTCTGCAGCTTCCCTCAAGTCCTCGATCCTGCCGTTTGTGCATGAACCTACAACCACCTGATCAATGGTGATATGCGAAAGCTCTGCCGCAGGTTTTGTATTTGAAGGAAGATGCGGACACGATACTGTAAGCGGTATCTTTGAACAGTCATACTCCCTGACATCAACATACTTTGCATCAGTATCGGATGTATAGAATTTATATTTTCTCTTTGCCCTTCCCTTTACATACTCTTCTGTTATCTTGTCAGGGACGATGATGCCGTTCTTGCCGCCTGCCTCAATGGCCATGTTGCACATGGTCAGCCTTCCTGACATTGAGAGTGAACTTATCGTCTCGCCCTCAAACTCCATCGCCCTGTAAAGAGCGCCGTCAACCCCTATGTCACCGATGGTATGAAGTATAAGGTCTTTGCCGCTGACCCATTTGTTAAGCTTGCCGTAATAGACAAACTTCATAGACTCAGGGACCTTGAACCAGCACTCGCCTGTCGCCATGGCTGACGCGACATCTGTGGAACCGACACCTGTGGAGAATGCGCCGAGAGCGCCGTATGTGCATGTGTGGCTGTCAGCGCCTATCACAAGGTCGCCTGACGCGACGATACCCTGCTCAGGAAGAAGCGCGTGTTCAACACCCATCCTGCCTACTTCAAAATAGAGTTCAAGTCCGTAATCCTTTGAAAATTCCCTGAGCATCTTGCACTGTTCAGCAGCCTTGATATCTTTCTGCGGCGCGAAATGGTCGGGGATAAATGTCACCTTTCCCTTGTCAAACACACCCTTTGCGCCAGTCTTTTTGAACTCTGTGATCGATATGGGAGCTGTTATATCATTGGCAAGTATAAAGTCCACCTTCGCAAGGATAAGCTCACCCGGAACAACTTTATCCTTCCCGGCATGCGCCGCAAGTATCTTCTCTGTAATAGTCACATTCCCTCCGTATCTTAATGAACTACTTTAACTTTTTCTTCTTTGCTTCCAGCTTGTTAAGAACATTAATATAAGCCTTTGCAGAGGCGATAATTATGTCAGTGTCAGCGCCGTGGCCGCTCATGGATTTGCCGTCTTCATCAAGCGTGACCATGACCTCGCCGAGGGCGTCAGTGCCTCCGGTTATGCTCTTAACCTCATACTTCAAGAGCTTGCTCTTTGTCCCTGTGATTGCGGTTATCGCCTTATACACCGCGTCAACCGGCCCGTCACCGTTCATGGTTCTCTGTTTATCTTTGCCTCTGATCTTCAACTTGATCATAGCCTTGGGCTTTTCATGAAGCCCTGCGGATATCTTCATATCAACAAGGCTGAAGACCTCGGGAACCTTTGTTACTTCATCAGATACAAGTGCCTCGATATCCTGATCGTATATATCCTTCTTCTGGTCAGCAAGGTTCTTGAATCGTTCAAATGTGCTGTTGAGTTCCTCTTCGCTGAGAGTGAAGCCAAGTTCAGCAAGCTTTGTCTTGAAGGCATGCCTTCCCGAGTGTTTGCCGAGTACGAACTTTGTCTTGTGAAAACCGACAGTCTCAGGCCTTATGATCTCATAAGTGGTCTTCTCCTTCAGAAGCCCGTCCTGATGTATGCCTGATTCATGCGCAAATGCGTTAGCTCCGACGATCGCCTTGTTAGGCTGGACCGACATGCCTGTTATCTTGGTCACAAGCCTGCTGCTTCTCATTATCTCTTCGGTATTGATCTTCGTATCAGCATTATATATATCACGCCTTGTCCTTAATGCCATGACAACCTCTTCCATGGAACAGTTGCCCGCGCGTTCGCCTATGCCGTTGATGGTGCATTCTATCTGCCCGGCGCCGTTTATTACAGCGGCAAGCGAGTTGGCAGCGGCAAGGCCGAGGTCATTATGGCAATGCACCGCTATGACAGCCTTATTGATATTCTTCACCTTCTGAGTTATCGTCTTTATCATCTTTCCGAACTCTTCAGGAATGGTGTAGCCTACCGTGTCGGGAATATTCACCGTCAATGCGCCTGCGTCAATGACCGCCTCTACGACATCACACAGATATCCGATATCAGTCCTCGTTGCATCCATAGGAGAAAATTCAATATCATCAGTAAAACTCTTTGCGTATTTGACCATCTCCACAGACCTCTTAAGCGCCTCGTCACGGCCAATGCGGAACTGGTGCTTGAGATGGATATCTGACGTTGAGTGAAAAGTATGTATCCTCTTCCTCTTGGCATCCTTAATAGCTTCCCACGCGCGCTTGATATCGCCCTCTTTCGCCCTCGCAAGGCTGCACAGGATCGGCCCTTCAACCTCGTCGCCTATTCTTTTGATCGCGTCAAAGTCGCCCTGTGATGCTATGGCAAAACCCGCCTCAATAATATCGACTCCGAGACGCGCAAGCTGCTTTGCGACCTGCACCTTTTCATCAACATTCATCGAAGCGCCCGGAGACTGCTCGCCGTCTCTTAATGTAGTATCAAATATCTTTATCGTTCTCATTCTTCCCTGTCAACAGCCTTATTGCTTTTTGATATATTCGATCTCTTCCCCTTGAAGAGACGGTAAAAACCTTCCAGAATCCCCCAGGAGACATAAATTGCAGAGAGGATGAACATGACTATCTCAGGGTACATAAATATAAATGCAAGAGCTGTTACAACACCGACAAGGAACCAGAAAGGCGTGCCCTGTTTTGTAGAGACCTCTTTTATCCCATGATAAGTAAACGTGCTCACCATCAGCGCGGCGAGAAGAAAAGGCAGCACCATAAGAGTGTAGCTCTTAAGCGGCGGAACCCCTCCCCACATCTCTGAATGGAAAAGGATAAGTGTTGCAATCATGGTAGCGGCTCCGGGGATCGGCAGTCCTGTAAAGGCCTTGCTCTCAGCAGTATCCTTCTGCACGTTATACCTCGCAAGCCTTAGCGCGCCGCAGACGACATAAAAGAAACACGCGCCCCAGCCAACCCGTCCAAACTCGTTCAGTCCCCATCCATATATAAGCACTGCCGGGGCAACACCGAATGCGATGAGGTCAGACAGGGAGTCAAGCTGTATCCCGAACTTTGTCGCGGTATTCGTCATCCTTGCAACCCAGCCGTCAAGCCCGTCAAATATGACAGCCGCAAGGATGGCCCATGCGCCATGAACATACTGCCCCTTAAAGGTTGACATGATGGCATAGAAGCCGAAGAACATCCCGCAGAGCGTGACCGTATTTGGCAGTAAGTAGATACCTTTTCTCATGATTTCACCTGACTGATAATTCCTAAAACCGTTTCCCCTGCCTTTACTTTATCTTTTAATTTTACTTTAATTTTCGTATTAAGTGGCAAAAAAATATCAACCCTTGAGCTGAACTTGATTATGCCGAACCTCTCGGCCTGTTTCAGCACATCCCCGGGCTTCACCCTGCATACCGCGCGTCTTGCTATAAGCCCTGCCACCTGCCTTACAACTATATTGCCATGCACAGTATTAAATAGCATGGTTATGTGTTCATTTGCCTTTGAAGCCTCCTCGCTCCATGCTGCCATGAACCTTCCGGAATAGCGCTTAACATCTTTAACAGTGCCGTCACAGGGAACCCTGTTAACATGTACATTAAAGGCGTTCATGAAGATGCTCACCTCGATCATCTTCTCATTCGTTATCTCATCTTCAACGATCTCCCGTATCTGCACAACGCAGCCGTCCGCAGGCGCGATCAAGGTATTGTTATCTGCGGAAAATACCCTCTCAGGGTCTCTGAAGAAATAGAGCATGAAGAGCGTAAGGAGAAATGGAAGCGCAGCCACCCACAGATTGCCGAAAAGCAGGGTCAGCAGAGTAATAACTGTAAAAAAAATGATAAAGGGATAGCCTTCCCTGGCATACTTCAACATTTTCTCAGTAACCGGTATTGAATAGTGAGAAGCAAGGCGCTACGCCTTTGACTTATCTACAAGCTTGCCCTTTTTGAGCCACGGCATCATCGCCCTCAGCTTTGCGCCGACCTTCTCAATAGAGTGCTCTTCGCCTCTTCTGGTAAGCGCGTTAAAGACAGGCTTGTTCGCCTTGCATTCAAGCATCCACTCGCGCGCAAATACACCCGACTGGATCTCATCAAGGATCCTCTTCATCTCTTTCTTTGTCTCGCCGGTAATAACGCGCGGGCCCCTTGTGATGTCGCCGTACTGGGCTGTATTGCTTATCGAATACCTCATGTTTGAGATACCGCCTTCATAGAGAAGGTCAACAATGAGTTTGACCTCATGCATGCACTCGAAGTATGCCATCTCAGGCGCGTAGCCTGCTTCAACAAGCGTCTCGTAGCCTGCCTGAATAAGAGATGTAAGCCCGCCGCATAATACAACCTGCTCCCCGAAGAGGTCTGTCTCGGTCTCTTCCCTGAATGATGTTTCAATAACTCCCGCCCTTCCGCCTCCTACTGCGGATGCATATGAAAGCGCAAGTTCCATCGTATTTTTTGAAGGGTCCTGATGTATCGCAACAAGGCAGGGCACGCCGCTGCCTCTTTCATATTCAGCCCTCACAAGATGTCCCGGGCCTTTAGGCGCGACCATGAATACGTTAATATCTTCAGCAGGAACTATCTGGTTGAAGTGTATGTTAAAACCATGCGCAAAAGCGAGATATGCACCCTTTTTGATATTCGGGGCTATCTCATCCCTGTATGTATCGCCCTGGCTCTCGTCAGGAAGAAGGATCATTATCACATCAGAAACCTTTGCTGCATCAGCAGGCACCATTGTCTTAAAGCCTGCCTTCTTGGCCTTTTCAAAACTGGAACCCTTTCTAACTCCTATGATAACGTCCACGCCGCTCTCTTTTAAATTATTTGCATGGGCGTGCCCCTGGCTGCCGTATCCCATGATACAGACCTTCTTCTTTTTTATAAGATCCTTCTTGATAGTTTTATCGTAATGAATATTCATTAAATCCCCCTCTGGAAATTGAGCAGTCTTCTGACTACATAGATTATTTTTTAACGCCTTCTCTTGCTATCGCAACCTTGCCTGTGCGGACAAACTCTTTTATATTGTACGGCCTCATCATCTCTACGAACGCCGAGATCTTCTTCTCGTCTCCGGTTATCTCAATGGTAAATGTCTTCGGGCCTGAATCAATTATCCTTCCCCTGAATATTTCGGTTATCCGAAGCGCGTCAGGCCTGTCAGCCTTTGCCGGAGCGATCTTGACAAGAACCATCTCCCTCTCAACATGCTCGACCTCCATCAGATCCGTGACCTTGATAACATCTATAAGCTTATTGAGCTGCTTGGTTATCTGCTCTATTATAAGGTCATCTCCATGTGTGATGATCGTCATGCTGGAGATATCAGGATCGATCGTCTCTCCGACAGAGAGGCTTTCGATATTGAATCCGCGGCCGCTGAAGAGTCCTGAGACCCTGGAAAGAACGCCGAACTTATTTTCTACAAGTACAGAAATTGTGTGCTTCATAACGAGACCTTCCTAAGCGATCTTTATTTGACTGCTGTCAAACTTCTGCTTCTTTTCCTTCTTCTCACCGAATATCATCTCATCTATGGCTGCGCCCGCAGGAACCATGGGATAGACCTTCTCATGCCAGTCAACCACAAAGTCCATAAATACCGGCCTGTCCTTTATCTTCAATGCTTCCCTGAGAACAGGCTCAACTTCTTCAGGTTTTGTCGCCCTCAGCCCGACAGCGCCGTATGCCTCGGCAACCTTTACAAAGTCAGGCACAACATCAAGATTCGTATGAGAATATCTCTCGTTGAAGAAAAGTTCCTGCCACTGCCTTACCATTCCGAGATAGCGGTTGTTAAGAATCGCGACCTTGATCGGCAGTTTATTGATGACTGCGGTGGCAAGCTCCTGAATATTCATCTGTATGCTCCCGTCACCTGCGATATCAAATACGGTCGCCTTAGGCATTGCAAACTGCGCGCCTATAGCGGCAGGAAATCCGTATCCCATTGTGCCGAGCCCGCCTGATGAAAGCCATGTTCTGGGCTTGTCATATTTATAGAACTGCGCAGCCCACATCTGGTTCTGGCCGACCTCTGTGCATATCACAGCCTCGCCATTTGTAAGTTCATATATTTTCTCAACAACAAACTGCGGCTTTATGATCTTATCGTCATGTTCATAGTCAAGCGGCCTCTCCTTCTTCCAGGTATCCACCTGCTTCAGCCATGACTTTCTTACAGCGCCCCATTGCTCTTTTGTCTCTTTAAGGTTCTTTATTATCTCTTTAAGCACCTGCTTTATATCTCCCACAACAGGAACGTCAACCCTTGTGGTCTTTCTTATCGATGTAGGGTCAATGTCTATATGAACTATCCTTGCCTTTGGAGCAAAGTCTGCTGTCCTTCCTGTTACACGGTCATCAAACCTGACACCTATGCCGACGATAAGGTCGGCATTCTGAACAGCCATGTTTGCGCAGTATGTGCCGTGCATACCTAACATTCCCATTGAGAGATTGTTGGTCCCTGGAAATCCACCAAGCCCCATCATCGTCACGGTGACCGGTGTCTTTGTGAGCTCTGCCAGTTCCTTAAGTTCCTTTGATGCGCCGGAAAGTATAACTCCGCCGCCTGCCATTATTACAGGCCTCTTTGCCTTTGCGATCTCCTCTGCAGCCTGCTTCATCTGCCACTTGTTGCCCTCATATTTCGGGTTGTAGCTTCTGATATTCACTTCTTTAGGCCATACAAAATCGCACATGCCTGAAGTAACATCCTTCGGCAGGTCTATGAGCACAGGGCCCGGCCTTCCGGTTGAGGCAATATGAAAAGCCTCCCTTACGGTCTGCGCAAGGTCCTTTACATCTTTAACAAGATAATTATGCTTTGTGCAGGGCCTCGTTATTCCGACTATATCCGCTTCCTGAAACGCGTCATTGCCGATAAGCATTGTCGGGACCTGGCCTGTAAAGACCACGATAGGTATCGAGTCCATAGAAGCAGTGGCAAGTCCTGTCACAGTGTTTGTCGCGCCCGGGCCTGAAGTGACGATAGCCACGCCGACCTTGCCGCTGACCCTTGCGTAACCGTCAGCAGCATGCACTGCTGCCTGCTCATGCCTCGTAAGTATGAGTTCCAGATCCTTCTCATCATAAAGAACGTCAAAGATATTGAGGACCACACCTCCGGGATAACCGAAGACATGCTTTACTCCCTCTTTTTTCAGACATTCGATCAGTATTTCCGCGCCGCTCATTTTCATTTGTTTTTTACCTTGATTATATCTTTAGATTTTCATCACAGCACCGGTGCTTGCCGATGTAACATGTGAAGCATATCTGGCAAGCCAGCCTTTGCGTATCTTAGGCTTAAAAGGCTTCAGATTCTTGAGCCTGTTTTTTATCTCTTCATCACTAAGTTCAATGTTAATTTTTCTCTTAAAAATATCTATGGATATTACATCACCGTCTCTCACAATAGCAATAGGGCCACCCTCCATAGCCTCAGGGGAAATATGGCCTATACAAGGCCCTCTTGTACCTCCTGAAAAACGGCCGTCAGTTATGAGCGCGACTGAATCGCTAAGGCCCATGCCGGCGATCGCGGCGGTAGGGCTCAGCATCTCCCTCATTCCGGGTCCGCCCTTCGGCCCTTCATACCTGATGACAACCACATCTCCGGGCTTTATCTTGTTTGAGAGTATAGCCTTCATGCCTGCCTCTTCAGAATCAAAGACCTTGGCCCTGCCCTCAAACTTCATCATCTTCTCACTGACCGCGGACTGTTTTACTACAGCTCCGTCAGGTGCGATATTGCCCTTCAGTACAGCTATGCCGCCCTCTTTATGATAAGCCTGGGAAAAAGGCCTGATAACCTTTGCATCCATAATCTCAGCATTGTCTGCGATATCAAATGTTTTGGTGCCTGTAACAGTCAAAGTATTTTTCAGCTTGCTCTTGAGCCTCTTCATGACAGCGGGTATGCCGCCTGCATATTCAAGGTCTTCAAGGTAATCCGTTCCGCCCGGAAGCATGTTGGTCAGATGCGGAGTTTTTTTGCTTATAATGTCAAAAAGCTCAAGCGGCAGTTCAACACCTGCTTCATGTGCTATCGCAGTGATATGCAGAACGGTATTGGTAGAACCGCCTAATGCCATATCAACCGCGATGGCGTTCTTTATGGCATCCAGCGTCATTATCTTTCTCGGCGTTATCTTCTTCTTTACCAGCTGGACGATCCTCTCTCCGCTGTGAAAAGCGATCATCCGCTTTTTTGAAGAAACGGCAAGGCTTGTCGCGCATCCTGTCAGGCTCATGCCCAGAGACTCTGTAACACAGGACATTGTGTTGGCTGTATACATACCCTGACAGGAACCCGGCCCCGGGCAGGCGCACATCTCAAGGTCTTTGAGTTCCGAATCATTTATAAGCCCCTTTTTATATTTTCCTACCGCCTCAAAAGTATCGTTTACCATTGAAAGCCTCTTGCCTCTCAAGTTCCCGGAATACATCGGCCCTGCAGTCACAACAATAGAAGGGATATTGACACGCGCGGCAGCCATAAGCATGCCGGGTGTTATCTTGTCGCAATTGGTCAGAAGCACTAGCCCGTCAAACTGATGGGCCTCTGCCACAGTCTCAACCATATCCGCGATAAGCTCTCTGGAAGGGAGGCTGTAATGCATTCCGCTATGCCCCATCGCAATGCCGTCGCATATGCCTGGTATCCCGAAGAAAAAAGGATAACCTCCGCCGGTATGCACGCCCTTTTCAATGAACCTCTCAAGGTCGCGCATGCCTGAGTGCCCCGGGATAATATCGGTGAAGCTTGTCGCGACACCGATAAAAGGCTTCTTCATCTCAGAACGCGGAAGCCCTGTTGCATGCAGCAATGCCCTGTGCGGCGCCCTTTCCAATCCTTTTTTTATCTTATCGCTCTTCATAATGTTTTTTTTACTTAGCGTTTCATCCCATTATGTGATAACAGAACCCGCCACATAATTGTGACGGGTATTATCAGCTGCGTAAATCTGATGAAAACTTTCTATTTTACTTAACTTTGTACTGGCTTATAATCTGCGCCATCTGGTCTTTATAATGGAGCTTCTGCTTCTGCATAGTCTTCTTGTCGACCTCTTCTTCAGTAGTAAGGTGTTTCTTCTTCTGCAGTTCATCAAGTATCAAATCTAACTCCCTGTGCTCATTTTCAAACTTAATGAATTCTTCACTCTCACTTCTTAATGCCTTGATTATCTCACTCTCTTTCAATAGTTAACCCTCCTTATGGAAATAAAGGTGAATTGAAATTTATCATATTTTACAAAATAATTCAAACTGAGCTTTGATAAAATCCCTTAGATTTCAATGGGATAAAATGTGTTAGAATTCAGGATACGAGGATTCAAGGGTTCTGGTGACCAAGGAAAATCCACTTGAATCCTTTACCCCATGGTCCCTTAAGCCCTTTTTTATTCACTTTTAAGGCAAACATGATGAATATTGAACTCATAGACTCTCACTGCCATCTCGATATGGAGCCTTTTGATATCGACAGGGATGAGGTCATTAAAAGGGCAAAAGAGAGCGGCGTTGGGTATATCATTAATATCGGCTCTGACAGAGAAGGGAATATTAAGTCTTTAGCGATTGCAGACAAGTTCCCTCACATCTACTCAACAATAGGCATCCATCCCCATGACGCAAAGACGCTTGATGACAAGCTCTTTAATGAACTGAAAGAGTGGGCTAAGAATCCAAAAGTCGTTGCTATCGGTGAGATAGGCCTTGATTACCACTATATGCACTCTGCTAAAGATATACAGATTTCAGCCTTCAAAAAGCAGATAGCGCTTGCAAAGGAACTCTCTCTTCCCATCACAGTTCACAGCCGTGAGGCAGAAGATGACACATTGGACATTCTCAATAAAGATGCTAAAGGCCTTACCGGCATTTTGCACTGCTTTTCCGGCGACGTGAATATGGCGAAGAAGGTCATTGATATGGGCTTTTACATCTCAATAGCAGGGCCTGTCACTTTCAAAAAAGCTGAAGAACTCAGAGAGGTCGCTAAGATGATCCCTGATGAAAACCTCCTTATTGAGACCGATGCCCCGTATCTCAGCCCTGTTCCGATGAGGGGAAAGAGGAACGAGCCTGCCTATGTCAGATACACGGCACAGGCGATTGCTGATATAAGAGGTGTGACTTTAGAAGACATCGCAAGGATAACTACACTGAATGCAAAGAGCCTCTTCAAGATCGGGGCTATACCCAAAAATGGAGCTATTGCTTACAGGATAAGAGACTCGCTTTATCTGAACATCACAAACAGATGCACGAACAGATGCAGCTTCTGCGTCAGGTTCCATACAAGTTTTGTTAAAGGACATAACCTCCACCTTGAAAACGAGCCGTCTGCAAAAGATGTAATAAATGCGATCGGAGATCCATCACATTACAAAGAGGTCGTCTTCTGCGGTTTGGGTGAGCCGTTGATGAGGTTGGATATTGTAAAGGAAGTTTCAACATGGCTGAAGAGCAAAAGAAGCAGAGTCCGTATTAATACCAATGGCCATGGAAACATGATACATAAAAGAAACATCCTGCCTGAACTTGAAGGTTTAGTTGACAGCATGTCGATAAGTCTTGATGCAGATAATAAGGAGAAATACGATAAGGTCTGCAAACCTGACTTCAAAGATTCATTTGAAGGCGTGATCTCATTTATCAGAGAAGCAAAGAAATACATCCCCGAAGTGAACGTCACAGTTGTCAAACTCCCGGACATTGACATTGAGAAATGTGAAAAGATAGCAAAGGATCTGGGGGTCGGGATCAGGATAAGAGATTATAATGTCGTAGGATAGCTTGACTATTAATTGTCGTATGATAAAATCAATTCAAAATATGTTTAAGGAGATCATTTCATGTCTAAATCTATCAAGGGAACAAAGACAGAACAGAATCTGTTAAAGGCTTTCGCAGGCGAATCGCAGGCGAGGAACAGGTACACATATTTTGCCAGCGCTGCAAAAAAAGAAGGGTACGAACAGATATCGGCATTCTTTATTGAAACAGCGGAGAATGAAAAAGAGCATGCAAAGGTCTTTTTTAATTATCTTGAAGGCGGAGACCTGGAGATCACTGCGGCTTATCCTGCCGGAAAGATCGGGAGCACGGCTGAGAATCTTGACCACGCTGCAGCCGGTGAGCATCTGGAGTGGACAACACTCTATGCGGATTTTGAAAAGACTGCAAGGGATGAAGGCTTTCCCGAGGTAGCTGAATCTTTCAAACAGATATCCATTGTTGAAAGATTTCATGAGGGAAGATACAGAAGGCTGGCGGCCAATCTTAGAAGCGATTCCGTCTTTAAAAAGCCTTCGGCATCAAAGTGGCACTGCAGAAACTGCGGCTATGTTATTGAAGCTGCTGACGCGCCCAAAGAATGCCCTGCATGCAAACACCCGCAGGCTCATTACGAATTGCTGGCTGAAAATTATTAAAAATATTCCTGGAAATTAATACCTGACATTCTCTAAAAACAGCCCGCAGGAAGGCGCAGTCTTTCCTGCGGCGCTTCTGTCTTTGGCATTAAGTATCTCTTCCATCTGAGCTGGAGATGTCCTGCCCTTCCCTACATCAACAAGCGTGCCGACGATATTGCGTACCATGTGCCTGAGAAAGGCATTAGCCTCAATACTGACCTTGATCACAGGAATATTGAGCTTGAATGTCATGAAATCTATCGACGGCATTTCTGATATCTCTATGCTCATCACATTTCTAACAGGATGTTTTGAACCGCAGCCCGAGGCTCGAAAGGATGAGAAGTCATGCTCGCCAATCAAAACCTTCGAAGCCTCTTTCATAGCATTGACATCTAATGGATTCCTTAAGGGCATCTGCCACGCGTATCTGTTGAGAAATACATTTTGAGGAACTGCGGTTGAGATGATATATGAATAGCGCTTGCTCTTTGCGTCATATCGCGGATGAAAACTTTCATCACACTCTTCAGCATTCATGACCCTGATGTCCTGCGGTATGTTTGAGTTAATAGCCCGGAGAAATTCATCAGGCTTCATTGCTGAGTCTGTCTTGAACGATGCCACAAACTCTAACGCGTGAACACCTGCGTCTGTCCTTGAGCATCCTGTGATACGGATAACCTCTTTTGTGATGGCAGAAAGCGCGCTCTCAAGAACTCCCTGTATCGTCCTGTCCTTCTCCTGAACCTGCCAGCCGGAGTAGCCGGAACCGTCAAACTGAAGCGTGAGTTTTATATGCCTCATAAAGCCTTTTTATCTTTTAAGTTAATAAGTTAGCTTGAATTATTTAAACAAGTATACTATGTTTTCTTATCATTATAACAGGTCAGGAGATGAAAGATGCTTTCTAAAATACTGAGCGCCGCATTGATCGGGATAGACGCACATGTCGTGGATGTTGAAGTGGATATCACATCAAGAGGGCTGCCGCATTTTTCAACCGTCGGCCTCCCGGACGCAGCGGTAAAGGAGAGCAAAGAGCGCGTGAAGTCAGCGCTGAAGAACACAGGCTTCAACTTCCCGCTCAAGCAGATCACCGTTAACCTTGCGCCGGCCGACATAAAGAAAGAAGGCTCTGCTTTTGACCTCCCGATTGCGATAGGCATAGCTGTTGCCGAGGGTGTGATCGAAAAGAATTCCATTAACGGTTATATGATATCCGGCGAGCTCTCTCTTGACGGAAAGATAAAACCTGTCAAAGGCGCACTCTCCATGGCGATAAGGGCGAGGGATGACAAGCTGAAGGGGTTGGTCATTCCAAGAGAAAATGAGAGAGAGGCAGGTGTAGTAAAAGGCATTGATGTCTTCGGCTTTGAAAGCCTGCCTGAGCTGATAGATTTCTTTAATGGTAATAACAATAAAAAACCGATCGATATAGACATATCCGAGATAATGAAAGAGAACTCTGTATATATCAACGACTTCTCTGATGTAAAGGGACAGGAGCAGGTGAAGCGCGCGCTTGAGGTATCAGCAGCAGGCGGGCACAACATCCTTCTCATCGGCCCTCCCGGCTCCGGAAAGACGATGCTTGCCAAAAGGATCCCGACGATACTCTCTGACATGACGTTTGAAGAAGCTCTTCAGACAACAAGAATACACAGCGTAGTCGGCATACTGAAGAGAAAGCAGCCGCTCTTTGCCACCCGCCCCTTCCGTTCCCCTCACCATACATTATCCGATGTCGCAATGGTCGGAGGCGGGACTGTGCCAAGACCCGGAGAGGTCAGCCTCGCGCATAACGGAGTGCTCTTTCTTGACGAGCTTCCAGAGTTCAAGAGAAATGTCCTTGAGGTCCTTAGGCAGCCGCTTGAAGATGCCTCTGTCACGATATCAAGGGCTGTCAGTTCGATAACCTACCCTGCCTCTATAATGCTCGTCTGCGCGATGAACCCGTGCCCGTGCGGTTATCTCGGCGACCCGAAACACCAATGCACATGCTCCCCGTCCCAGATACACCGTTACAGGCAGCGTGTCTCCGGCCCGCTGCTCGACAGGATCGATATACACGTAGAAGTTCCGGCGGTGCCGTACAAGGAACTTTCAAACGAATACTGCGGAGAGTCTTCAGATATCATCCGCGCAAGAGTTCAAAAGGCAAAAGAGATACAGACCGAAAGATTCCACAAAGAGCATATCTACTCAAACTCCATGATGGCTTCAAGGCAGATAAAGAAATATTGCAGGCTTGAGGCAGACGCTCAAAGCATACTTGAAGCAGCTATGCACAAACTCGGACTCTCGGCAAGGGCATACACAAGGATACTCAAGGTCAGCAGGACAATAGCTGACCTCGAAGGGTCTGAGGGTATAAATGCAGAACATATCTCAGAGGCGATACAGTACAGGACGCTTGACAGAGAGGTTGTTTAAAATCCTAATGCGTCGTCTTCAAACTTTTTATATAATCTTCAAAACAACTGGTGACGTTCATGACCTCACAGCCGAGGCCGTTGAGTTCATTGTATTCCCTGAAGTCAGGTGATGACATGTTTCTTTTAACTTTGAAAGGGGCTATCAGCACCTTATCCTTTAGCGGCATGTCAATCTCAACAACAGAGCCTTCAGGAACTCTTAACCTTGTGCTGATGAAGACGCCTTTATTGGAAAGGTTCACCACAACACCGGGATACGAGACCTCGTTATAAACCAGCCTGGCTGACAGCTTGACCGGAACTCTTTCAAATGTTCTTTTTTCCATATCTTTAAATTAAGTATTTAATATTTCAAGATAGTACGTTAAAAAAACAACAGATGCAAATCTTTTTTCTTAAATATAGGTAAGCCAGGACTTGTAGGCCTTCTCCTCGCCCTTCACGATCTTAAAGAAAAGCTTTTGAAGCTTCTTTGTTATCGGCCCGGGCTTGCCGCTGCCTATCATCCTGTTATCCACCTCTCTGATAGGCGTAACCTCGGCAGCTGTGCCTGTGAAAAATGCCTCGTCGGCTATGTATATCTCATCCCTTGTAATGCCTCTCTCTGTTACCGGTATCTTAAGTTTACGAGCCATATCCATTATGCTCTTTCTGGTAATGCCCTCAAGCACAGACGGCAGCGGAGGGGTTATAAGTTCGCCGTCCCTGACGATAAAGATGTTCTGCCCGGTGCCTTCAGAGACCATGCCGTTGGTATCGAGGAAGAGAGCTTCATCATAACCGCCTGCGATAGCCTCGCGCTTTGCCAGTGTGGAGTTCACATAATCACCGCAGGTCTTGCTCTTGGTCATGGATATGTTTACATGAAGCCTGGCAAATGAGGTTATCTTCACCCTGATGCCGTTCTTTATTCCGTCATCTCCGAGATAAGCGCCCCAGGGCCATGTGGCGATAGCGACATTTATAGGGCTGCCCTTTGGGTATATGCCCATGACGCCGTAACCTATATATACGAGCGGGCGGATATAGCATTCCTTGAGATCGTTCGCCTTTATCGTCTTGATTATCGCGCTGCTGATCTGATCAGGCGTGAAAGGAGGCGTGATCTGTAATATATGGCAGGAGTCAAAGAGCCTGTCCACATGCTCCTGCAGCTTGAAGATGGCTGACCCGTTCTTTGTCTTGTAGCACCTGATCCCCTCAAACGCTCCCATGCCGTAATGAAGTGTGTGGGTTAAAATGTGAACATTTGCATCAGCCCAGTTAACGAGCTTTCCATCCATCCATATTTTTTTTAGGCCCTTAAACATTTCTCCTCCTGAAAGTGCGGATAAAATAATTAAAATCTATACTGCATAAAATCAAATTCATTGTCAATAAAAAATGCGATATTTACGTCATCATCCCCAGCCGTCCTTGCCCAGAAGAGGCACAAAGACACAGCCTGTTGATTCTGTGACAGTTATGCCTGATGATGTCTTTTCAACAAGCTGAAGCACCTGTGAATAGCGGCTGCCTACAGGGATCACAAGCCTGCCGCCTGTCTTGAGCTGGCCGATATAAGCCTGCGGGATATCCGGGGCAGCGGCAGTAACGATAATAGCGTCGTAGGGCGCCTCTTCGGGCAGCCCTAACGTTCCGTCACTGACGGATATCTTCACATTACCGTAATTAAGTTCATCCAGCACCTTTTTTGCTCTCAGCGCAAGGGCCTCGATCCTTTCAACTGAAAACACCCTGGATGCGAGCCTTGACAAGAGAGCGGTCTGATAACCTGAGCCGGTTCCTATCTCAAGAACCTTTTCATCGCCTTTCAGTGCAAGCAGCTCTGTCATAAGCGCAACCATATACGGCTGGGATATGGTCTGGTTCTCTCCTATCGGAAGGGCGCAGTCATCATACGCCATATACTTCAGGTCATCGCTGACAAACACATGCCTGGGTATCTCTTCCATTGCTGAAAGCACACGCTCATCCAGTATGCCCCTGCGCCTGAGCTGTGTCTCGACCATCAACATACGTTCGCTGTAATATTTATCACCGGACATTGTTATAAGATCAGCCTATCCTTTTCAAAATCTCCCTTGCCGCAATCACCCCGGATGCGGAAGATTGAATAAGCCCCCTGCTGACACCTGCGCCGTCACCTATCGCAAAGAGGTTCTTGATCTCTGTCTCAAGGTTAGAATCAAGTTTGATCTGCCTGGAATAGAACTTCACCTCCACACCATACAGAAGAGTATCAGCACTGTTAACGCCGGGAGCGATCTTGTCCATAGCCTCAAGCATCTCAAGAATGTCGGATACATACCGGTACGGCAATACAAAACTTAAGTCTCCCGGTGTTGCATCTGAAAGAGTCGGTTTCACACGGCCTTGTGCTATCCTCTTAACATTTGATCTCCGTCCCGCATGAAGATCACCAAGCCTCTGAAGTATTATCCCCCTGCCGAGAAGGTTTGCAAGATACGCTATGCTCCTTCCGTAAAGATGCGGCTCGTCAAAAGGTTCTGTGAAGCTCGTGCTTACAAGTATTGCAAAGTTCGTGTTCTCCGTCTTCTTCTTTGAATAGCTGTGGCCGTTCACTGTCCAGATGCCCTTTACATACTCCTTTACCACCTCGCCGTAAGGATTAACGCAGAAGGTCCTTGCCCTGTCATTAAACTTTCTTGATTGAAAGATAAGTTTAGGCTCATATACAACCTCTGTTAAAGGCCTCAGCACTTCTGCCGGAAGTTCTACCCTCACGCCTATATCCACAGGATTTTTCAATAAGGAGAGCCCCATCGCCCTCGCCTGCTCTTCAAGCCAGAGCGCGCCTTCCCTGCCGGGAGCGATAACCACAAAATCAGAATGAAAGATATCTCCGCCCTTTGTCTTGATCCCGATGACCTTATCTTTTTCAAACAGGATCGAACTGACATCTTCGGAAAAAATGATATCAACATTTGAATTCAGCGCGAGCTTCATGTTTGTCAAAACAGCAGGACACATGTCCGTGCCTATGTGCCGTATCTTTGAAGGGATGAGAGTGAGGCTGTTTGCTGAGGCAAGCCTGCTCAGCTCTTCAACCTTGTCAGTATCATTGCCGTAAACCTTTTCCGGAGCGCCGTGCTTCACATATATGTCATCTACATATTTCAGAAGTTCATCTAATTCAGGGCTGTCAATATATCGCAAAAGGTTGCCGCCTGTATCCTTTGACAGAGTCAGCTTGCCATCACTGAATGCGCCTGCTCCTCCCCAACCGCATAAGAGACTGCATTGAGGGCATTCATTGCAGAATACGCCTTTGGTTTCTGAAGGACATATCCTCTTTTCCAGTTCCCTGCCCTTTTCAATTAGTAGAATATTGATCTCCCTGCCTGAAGAGACAAGTTCAAGCGCGGCAAAGATACCGGCAGGGCCTGCGCCTACAATTATTACATCATAATTTTTCATAAACTTTTAAACTTTCCAGTTTTTTTTGATAAATTTTAACGCCCTGTAATTCGTCATATCAAGATGCACCGGAGTGACAGAGACAAATCCGTTGATAACAGCTTCAAAGTCAGTCTCTTCCCCCGGCTCCCATATCGGCATGCCGCCGCCTATCCAGTAATGCTTTTTTCCCCTGGGGTCAGACAATTCCTGTATGGAACTGTCATATACCCTCTTGCCCTGCTTTGTGAACTTTTCACCCTTAATTTTCAATAGATCCGGGACATTGATATTCAGCAGAGTATCTTTAGGCAGCCCTTTTTTTAGAACTATCCCTGCAAATTTAACCGCAATGTCAGCCGCCTGCCTGAACCTTGAAGGTTTTATATTCAAGTCCCCATTGCTCTGAGGGTCGATAGCTAATGATATTGCGATAGAAGGTATGCCGAGAAGCGTAGCCTCCATTGCGGCAGCCACGGTACCGGAGTAAGTGACATCATCCCCAAGGTTTCCGCCGTGGTTTATCCCGGAAACAAGTATATCCGGCTTCCGGGGAAGAAGCTTGTTAACACCAATGATAACGCAGTCGGTAGGAGTGCCGTTGATTGAAAATTTCTTCTTGCCTGTCTTTGCGGACTTAAGCGGCCTGTGAAGTGTCAGCGCATGTGCAACCGCGCTCTGCTCTGAATCAGGAGCAACGATATAAACATCGCCTGCGGCTTCAAGAGCCTTTGCAAGGGCTTTGATCCCGGCAGAAGAGATGCCGTCATCGTTTGTTACAAGAATAAGAGGCATGAGTTATTTTATCAGATAAGATGTATTACTTCAGAAAAATCAAAGAGGCATTTATGATGCAGCCATGTCACCTGAATGGCAAACATGGTTCCTGCCTGATGACCTTGCTTTATTCAATGCCTTGTCAGCGCTGATTATTACAGATTTCCAGTTGGTGATATGTTCTTTATCAAAGGCAGAAACTCCGCAGCTCATGGTTAATATCCCGCCGTCAGCGCCTTTGTGCTCGATTTTAAGAGACTCGATATCTCTTCTGAGCCTTTCAGCGACAAATGCCGTCTCCTTCAGGTTCTGATGACTGGCGATGATCAGGATCTCCCTGCCGCCTCTCCTGAAGACATCATCTGAATACCTGAGAGAGTTGTTTATTCTGTCGGCTGCAAATTTGATAATATTGTTTCCCTGAACATGGCCGTATGAATTCACATAGTTGTCAAAATCATCGATATCACAAATTATGATCCCGTAATTTTGCCCATATCTGCTATATTTATGGTGTATCTTCTTTATCGCATTATACAGATCTATCGATGTGCTTGTCGTTATCAGGGGATCGGTATAAACAATCTGAGAGCAGCGAAAAGCGATCCCGAAAAAAGCGCCCTCTGCAATAAGTTTAAATCCGTCTTCAGCAATGCGGAGCCACATGCTGACCGAATCTGCCAATGAACTATCTTTAATAAGAAAGAAGATAATATCGTCCCTGTTTGTTATTACATCCAGCAGGATCATTATGTAGAGAAAAGTGAAGGCCCATTTCAGATAAGGCAAAGCAGACACATATTTTTTTAATCCGTCACGGTAATGATAGATCACAAACATGCCTGTCAAGCCATACAATAAAATGATAAGGTCATCGATCCTGTCAGTAAATCCGGTTTCAATTAGCTGCAGAACCTCATGAATAAGATAATCCATATTCTCATGTATCTCAAATAACTCATCAAAGGCAAGAAATAGAAAACCAAGTGAGATGAACAACCATACTAGATGCTTTGCCTTCAGGACACGAATATTGAAAGATACCTCATGGATCCTGAATATTCCCCAGGAGTATCCTGAAACGGCAAGCAGTTGAATAAAGGAGAAACCCGTAAGAAGCTCGCCTTCCATAAAAGGCTTTTCTATATCTCCGACAGACTTTCCATAGATAACAGCTACAATTACGGCAATGACCTCAAATAAGAGGATGTAGACAAAACGACGGTGCATCGATATTGCGTGGATCGAAACGTTTCTGTCTGATGAAAAGTCTATCCGGGTTTTCATATGTGAAAAGAAAATAAACCAGCTGCTTTTTTATTTATTATATACTATATCAAAGTGCCTGCAACCATGGGTTATGTTAAATAAAAAAAAGACGATCATTCCGCTTTTATCATGGGCATCATTCGATTTTGCCGAAACGATCTTTTCCGCAAACATCCTCTCTGTCTTCTTCCCTCTCTGGCTTACGAAGGTGCTCGGGGGGCAGCCTTATCACTACAGCTATGTATATTCAGCTTCATTGTTCGTCTCTGTCATCATGGCAATATACATAGGAAGATATGCAGATAAGAATGCAGCCAGAAAACCTCTCTTTCTTGCTTCGGTTGCACTTTCTGCCTCGGGGCTCGTCATCCTTTCAAGATGCAGCACATTATATTCAGCCCTTACGGCATTCTTCTTTGTGAATCTCTTTTACCAGCAGAGCCTTGTTCTTTACAACTCTCTGCTTACCTCGGTATCAGATGAAGAGAACAACTCATTCTCTTCCGGAATAGGCGTGGGCATCGGCTATGTCGGAGGAGCAGTAGGCCTTTTCCTCATATCAAAGTTCAGCTCAACCGAGACATCGGCTTTCCTGTTCGTTGCTGCAGCATTTTTCATATTCTCGCTTCCAACAGGTTTTTATGTGAAGGAAAAACCGGTAAAGGCTATTAACGGCGTATCTGTAAGAAGCATACTCAAAGACAGGAAATTTCTGTTATTTATATTGTCCTGCCTCTTTCTTACAGAGGCAGCCCATACGATAATAATCTTCATGTCAATATATCTGGACAAGGTCTATAATATGGACCGCCAGGGCATTGTAGTTGTTATCGCAACGGCTGCAATTGTCAGTGCTGCCGGTTCGCCGCTGATAGGCAAGCTATCTGACAGGGTCGGAGCAAAGAAAGTATTTAGTATGCTCTTCCCTGCCTGGGCGCTCGCTTTCTGCATATTCCCCTTTATCCCCAAAATATTAGTTTATGTAATGGGAATAACATTCGGGCTTCTGCTGGGAGCGGTCTGGACAACTATCCGGCCTGTGCTTATTGAAATATCGCCGAAAGAAGAAGTAGCCACGCGCTTTGCGTTCCTTTCCATATCAGAAAGGATGGCAGCTATCATAGGGCCTATATGGTGGACTTTTATTGGCCAGATTGTTGATTACAAAACTGCGACATTAAGCCTGGCAATATTTCCTCTGATCGGGTGGCTGATATTCAGTCTTCACAAAAAAGCGTCTCTGCATTAACAGTTTATTGATTTTTTTTTATCTCTGATTTAAAATAACCTCCAATGTTGCTATATGAAACATTATGAAACATCATTAATTTTAAAAAATTCAAAATTTTTTAACAGAAAGGATAAAATGCTAAAGAAGATTTTTAAGTACTCAAAGATTTTTTTGCCGTTGCTACTTCTTTCAGTTTTGGCAGTTGGTGTTGCAGATGTGTTTGCCGCACATCCTCAGGAAGCGGTTGCCGTGACCTCGCAGCATGCCTGGTGGTTCTGGCCATTGATCCTGCTGGTCCTCTCATTTTTCCTCGGTGTCTTCGCTGTTCTTGCAGGTGTCGGAGGCGGCGTTCTGTATGTGCCTATCGTCAGCGGATTTCTGCCGTTCCATCTTGATTTCGTAAGAGGCGCAGGATTGATAGTTGCTCTTGCAGGAGCCCTTGCCGCAGGCCCGGGCCTGCTCAGAAAAGGTATGGCTGACCTTAGACTGGCAATGCCGATGGCGCTCATTGCATCTTCCAGCGCTATAGTCGGCGCCATGATAGGCCTTGCTCTGCCGACAAACATCGTGCAGACAATGCTTGGAGTTACCATACTTCTTATCGTTGTCATTATCATCATGGCTAAAAAATCAGAATACCCTAATGTTCAAAAGCCTGATAAGCTCTCTCAGTCATTAAGGATCATGGGCGTCTATTATGAGCCGACCTTAAAAGAGGAAGTCAACTGGAAGATACACAGGACTGCGACAGGTTTAATGCTCTTCGTTATCATAGGCGTAATGGCAGGCATGTTCGGTCTTGGCGCAGGATGGGCGAATGTCCCGGTGCTTAACCTTGTTCTGGGCGCCCCTATTAAAATATCAGTTGCAACAAGCAAATTCCTTTTATCAATAACCGATACATCAGCCGCCTGGATATATCTGAATAACGGCGCAGTGCTCCCTATGATGGTAGTGCCTTCTGTCATAGGCATAATGCTCGGCTCACTCGTCGGTGTCAGGGTGCTTGCTGTTACAAAGCCCAAGGTGATCAGGATAATGGTTATAGTAGTTCTCGGAATTGCCGGTATTAAAGCGCTTACTAAAGGCTTGGGAATAGGCTAATAACAACTAATTAATTAAAGCAATAGATCATTAATAAGGGGGATTATATGGCTACGGAAGCGACAGAAGAACAAGTAATATATGCAAACATTCTTAACAAGGGTATGATCGTGGGCCTCATAGGGCTCGTTGTCTCATTTACCGTATACGCTTTAGGCATATTAGAACCGATAATCCCTATTGATCAGGTACAGAACTATTGGAATCTTCCGGGCGGCGTTGCGGAATATCTGGAAAAAACCGGCATACATACCGGCTGGGCATGGGCAGGGAATCTCAATCACGGCGATATGCTCAACTTTCTTCCTATAGCTTTTCTTTCATTCCTTACGATTATCTGCTACCTCGCTATTCTTCCCGGGCTTATCCGCAAGAAGGATACAGCTTACATAATATTTGCGATAATCGAGGTAATCGTCCTCGCCGGAGCTTCATCAGGACTGCTTAACGCAGGAGGCCACTAATATGATAGACGCATGTCCCATAACCGGATTGAAAAACATTCTTATAGCATTTGACGGCTCGGCCTCCAGCGAAAAGGCGCTGCATGAAGCGATCAACCTTGCTAAATCATGCGGCACAAAACTCCACATTATGACTGTCGTCGAGGTCAATGAAGAGTATGAGGCGCTTGCGCCAAAGCTCGTGGAGAAGTCGGACAACGAGGCAAAAACGTTCCTCGATGCTGCAAAGAGCTGCGCTGAGCGCGAAAAGGTTTCATGCAGCATCATTGTGCACCGCGGTGAAGATGCTGCCCACTTCATTGTTGAAGAAGCGGAAAGGCTCAAGGCTGACATGATAGTCATGGGCAAACACGGCAGGAAAAAAGGGCTCAGAAGGCTCCTTATCGGCAGCGTCACAGAAAAGGTGATCTCCCACGCCGGCTGCAAGGTACTGATCGTACCGAACTAAACTGCAATACCAATAATAATTTCAGATCCGGAAATGCCCCGTTCATCGGGGCATTTTTTTTGCTATAATCTCACTAACGCAAAGGAGGGCTCAATCTGTGATGATCATGACAGCAGTAATTTTCGTGCTCTGCTATGCGATGATCGCGCTTGAGTACCCCCTCAAGATAAACAAGTCTGCCACAGCTCTGATAGCTGCCGGACTGATGTGGACAATGTACTCCTTTGCAAGCCCGCTGGGCGTGGAAGGAGTAACCGGCCAGCTCACTGAAAAGCTTGCCGAGACAGCTGCCATCGTATTCTTCCTTATCGGCGCCATGACCATCGTCGAGGTGACCGATGCCCACGGCGGTTTTGAGGTCATCACCTCACGCATTAAGGCAACCAAGCTGACAAGCCTGCTCTGGATCATCGGCTTCATTACTTTCTTTTTGTCTGCCGTTCTTGACAATATGACGACGACCATCGTGATGGTCGCCCTTATGAAACGCCTTCTCAATGACAGTAAACAGCGAATCTTTTTCGCAGGCATTATAGTAATTGCCGCCAATGCCGGCGGCGCCTGGTCCCCTATCGGCGATGTGACCACAACCATGCTCTGGATCGGCGGACAGATCACAACAGGCAATATTATAAAAGGTGTATTCATTGCTTCGATTATCAATATGGTGGTTCCGCTTATTATCGCCTCCTTTATGCTCAAAGGAAACATCGTGCCTCTCCAAAAGACTGAAAACAGCTTAGTTGCCGCCTCTCAGTTCGAAAAGAATCTGATGTTCTTTATGGGCATGGGCTGCCTTATCTTCGTTCCGGTCTTCAAGGCTATTACGCATCTGCCTCCATACCTCGGTATCCTGCTGTCCCTCGGTGTGCTTTGGCTGGTTGGGGAACTTCTGCATCGCAACAAACCTGAAGAGGATTTCGAGCGCCTCACATTGACCAGAGCACTCAAACGCATTGATATGGCATCAGTGATCTTCTTTATCGGTATCCTGCTTGCCGTGGCTGCCCTTTCTGCCAACGGCATGCTCCCTGCGCTGGCCCAATGGCTTGATCTCAAACTCGGCAACCAGTCTATGATCGTCATTATCATCGGCCTTGTCTCCGCCATTGTTGATAACATTCCTCTGGTGGCAGCTTCCATGGGTATGTATCCGCTTGCACAGTTCCCGGCAGACTCATTTATCTGGGAGTTTTTGACCTACTGCGCCGGTACCGGTGGTTCTATCCTGATCATTGGCTCAGCTGCCGGTGTGGCTGCAATGGGGCTTGAAAAGATCGAGTTCTTCTGGTACGCCCGCCGCATCGGCCCGCTCGCACTGATCGGATATCTATCCGGCGCGGCAGCTTATATTATCCAATACAACTTGTTACACTGAGCTATTGAATTGAAAATCGATATTGAAAATTTCAAAAACTATTTAAAGGCTGAGATCAATGTATCCCCGCACACTCTCAGGGCATACACAAAAGACCTGGAAGAGTTTCTCTCTTTTGTTGATAAAAGACCAAAAGAGATAGACAATCTTGACATCAGGAGTTTTCTTGCTGCACTTCATCAGAAGAAGCTGAAAAAGACATCCATCGCAAGAAAGCTTGCTACAATAAGAAGCTACTTTAAATTCCTCCACAGGGAAGGATACGTAAAGCATAACCCGGCAAAGCTCGTTGCAACACCAAAGATACCAAAGAAACTGCCGCGGTTCCTGTCAGTTGATGAGGTCTTCTCTCTTGTAGACGCCCCCGTCGGGGAAACCTTCAAGGCGACAAGAGACAAGGCCATCTTTGAACTTCTCTACTCTTGCGGGCTCAGGATATCTGAACTGACATCGCTGGATATAGGCGATCTCGATATCAAGGAATCGCTTATAAGGGTCAAGGGAAAAGGCAGAAAGGAGAGGATCGTCCCGGTAGGCGCAAAAGCCCTGGACTCTATTAACAACTATCTTCCTGAAAGGGTATCGGTCAAGAAAAAAACAGAAGCGCTATTTCTTAACAGCCGCGGCGGAAGATTAACGCAGAGAAGCGTCAGCCGCCTGCTGATAGAGTACAGCAGAACGATAAACCTCATCGGCCAGATCAGCCCTCATGTTTTGAGGCACACATTTGCAACTCACATGCTCCACGGAGGCGCGGATCTCAGGACCATACAGGAACTTCTGGGCCACTCGTCGTTATCATCCACTCAAATATATACTCATGTAGATAATGTTCATCTTGCGGAAGTCTATGACAATGCTCATCCGCTTGCAAAGAAGAAGAGATGATAATATAATACGTTTTCACTAAATGGAGAGATAAATGTTTAAGGGAACAACCATACTGTGTGTAAGAAAGAAAGATAAGGTCGCAATGGGCGGCGACGGGCAGGTGACCTTTGGCCAGACCATATTAAAACACAATGCAAAAAAGGTCAGAAAGATGTACAACGACAATGTGCTTGCGGGCTTTGCCGGCGCTACTGCCGACGCGTTTACCCTATTTGAAAAGTTTGAGACAAAGCTGGAGACCTACAGGGGCAATATCAAAAGGGCTGCTGTTGAGCTGGCAAAAGACTGGAGGACTGACAAGATATTGAGACGTCTTGAAGCCCTTCTCATTGTCGCTGACAAAGACCACACATTTATTATCTCAGGAACCGGTGATGTGATAGAGCCTGATGACGGCATAGCTGCTATCGGTTCCGGAGGGCCGTATGCGCTGGCAGCGGCAAAGGCTCTTATAGATAATTCAAAACTGGAACCGAGCAAGATCGTCGCAGAGGCGATGAAGATAACAGCAAATATCTGCATATACACAAATGACGCAATCAATATAGAGGAACTTAATGGATAATCTTACCCCCAAGAAGATAGTTGAAGAACTGGATAAATATATAATCGGCCAGGACAAGGCTAAAAAAGCCGTGGCGATAGCCATGAGAAACCGCTGGAGAAGGCAGCGTCTCCCCGCAGACCTTAAGGATGAAGTGATGCCGAAAAATATCCTTATGATAGGGCCTACCGGTGTTGGAAAGACCGAGATAGCAAGAAGGCTTGCAAAACTGGCAGACGCGCCCTTTGTCAAAGTCGAGGCCTCCAAGTTCACTGAGGTCGGATATGTAGGCAGAGACGTTGAATCAATGGTCAGGGATCTTGCCGGATTGGGTGTCAACATGGTAAAAGCAGAGCAGATGGAGAGCGTACAGGAAAAGGCTAAATCACTTGCTGAAGAGAGGGTGCTTGACCTCCTGCTGCCGCAGCCCAGGCCCGTAAAAAATACTCAAGTTGATGCCAATCCCGAATCAGAAGAAGACAAAAAAGCCAAATATAATGAGACACGTGAAAAACTGAGGGCTCAGCTGCGTGAAGGCAATCTGGATGAAAGGTATATTGACCTTGAGGTCCGCGAAAAGGCAATGCCTTTCGGGGTCATCTCTAACATCGGCATGGATGATCTTGAGATCAACCTGAAAGAGATGTTAGGGAATTTTCTCCCTGAAAAGCCAAAACGCAAGAAGGTACAGGTCAAGGAGGCGCTTCAGATCATTATACAGGATGAAGCACACAATCTCATAGATATGGACAAGGCTGTGCAGGAAGCGATACAGAGAACCGAGCAGAACGGGATCATATTTATAGATGAAATTGACAAGATAGCTTCTAAAGGTTCCTCTCACGGGCCTGATGTGTCACGCGAAGGCGTGCAGAGAGACCTTCTGCCGATAGTTGAAGGCTCTACGGTCAATACAAAACACGGAGCTGTCAGGACAGACCATATACTTTTTATCGCAGCCGGCGCATTCAGCGCGGCAAAGCCTTCCGACCTTCTTCCTGAACTTCAGGGGCGCTTCCCGATAAGGGCTGAACTTGACGCGCTCGGAAAAGAAGAGTTTCTGAGAATCCTCATGGAGCCTAAAAATGCCTTGATAAAGCAGTATGTAGCTTTGATTGCTACTGAAGGCATAAATATCAATTTCACAAAAGACGGTGTCAAAGAGATAGCATCGATCGCCGCCATAGTCAATGAAAAAACCGAACAGATAGGCGCAAGAAGGCTTCACACAGTACTTGAAAAACTGCTTGAAGACATATCATTTAATGCCCCTGACATGGAAAAGAAAGAAGTGACCATCAACGCAAAGTATGTCAAGGATAAATTAGGCGCTATCATTAAGGATGAGGACCTTAGCAGATATATACTGTAACCTTTTCTCATGCAGTGTTTCACTGCTTTCAACTTTCCAACTAAATCAATAACAGGTTTTTCATTAAATTGCCTCAATTTTTTTTATAGAAAGGACTATGCTTTAGATTTAGATTACTTAATATAAAACTATATATATTATACATTTGACAACCTCTAATCCCATGTTTTATAGTAAAGCGTTTTATATTCAAAATCATTGACAAATCTTGAAATATTTTATTTATAAAGGGGGATATTAAACGATGAATGCTTTAAGGTTGAACAAAAGAAAATCAGTTCTTTTTATACTTTTGACCCTGATGACAGGCCTGAGTTTTTTACTGACAGGCTGCGGTAATGGCCCTACAGGAAAGGTTGAAGAACCCAATGCAGGTATATTTGCAATTGACTTCAACGAAACCCCGCCTGACACAAGTCCAACGGCAACAGTTAAAGAATGTGAGGTTACAATAAGCTGGTACAACACCTATTTTGGAACATCAGAAGCCCCTGTTACATGTGCAGACCTTGGCAAGACAACTGATCCTTTAGCATGTTCTGTGCCTACGGATAAAGCCAATGAATATTGTACTGATGGCAGCTTTCCGACTTATACCGGAGGGTCCACTCGTACCGCAAAGGTTCAAGAGTGCAGGGTCACTTCCGGCTTTACAAAATATACTTTTTACGGCTCTAATACCGCTCCGACGACCTGTGCTGATCTTGGAATAGTAGGCCCGGCAGAAACATGCGCTGCTACAGACGGTTCAGGTGATACCCCTGATGAGGGTAATCAGATATGCGAAGATTTTACTGATGCTGTTGAAGTCGGATTTGCTGCAATGGGGCAAAGTCTTCCGAGTTTAGCTGATAAAGAATTTACTGTCGAAGCATGGCTAAAGAGACAATCTGATCCTTTGAAAGGCGCTATTTTTTCAAGAGTTTCCGACTGGAATGGCATAAGTTTATACGTTGATGCTAACAAGCCTGCATTTGGAATGAGAAAGTGCATATCCCCTTCTGCTCGTCCTGTTTACATTGTGCAAAGCAGCACAGCGCTGGCTGATAATGAATGGCACCATGTCGCAGCTACGCTTGTTGCAGAGGACCATACATCTCTTCATGATGCTTGCGCAACAACCTATAATGCTAAAACAACCTCTATAGCTGTTGACACTAATGACAAGATCCATATTGTTTTTGTAGATGAACTAACCAAGGATCTGATGTATGCGACAAATGCCGGAGTAGCAGGATCTTCTTTTATTGTTCAGACAATATATTTAGATGCGGATATCGGCACATATATTTCATTGGCATTAGATAGTAATAATAAGGCTCATGTCAGTTTCCAGAACATAACCGTGCCAACTGCTGGAGGAACAGACTTTAATCTGATGTATGCAACAAATGCTGATGGCGCATGGACAGCTACAACAATTGACATACTGGGGAATAGCGGTGAATATAACTCTATAGCAGTAGATTCATCAGACAAGGTGCATATAAGTTATAAAAATACGTCGAATAATGATGTTTATTATGCAACAAACAAGACCGGGCCATGGGTTACGGAGCAGATTGAGGATTTGGATTTTGGGCACTCAGAGAATGCCAAATATATCTCTATTGCATTAGATTCATCAGGCAAGGTCAATATGCTTTATTTTGGTGATATGTCGGGGAATGGGTCAGCTCCACGCATCAGAATTGCTTCTAACGCCACAGGCTCATGGGTAAAAAACCGCATTAGCGGTACGATTTCAGGGCTTGCTAACATGTCACTGGCAATAGATACATCGGTTTCCCCAAATAAGTTTCATGTAGCATATTACAATACAAATGACCTCTTGTATACAACTTGTTCGTCTGCAGATTGCACGGTTACTGCCAACTGGTCAGTGGCGGCAACAATTGACAATGGCGTCACAAACATCGTAGGCAACTACCCGTCGCTTGTTTTCAAATCCGGCAAATTGCATGTCAGTTACTATGATGCAACACTTTCTGACCTTAAATATTCCTCATGCTCTGCAAGCTGCACTTCAGGCCCAAGCTGGACAGCCACGACTCCTGTTGACGCTGCAAACGACGTGGGTAAATTCAATGACATAGCGATAGACTCGTCAGGCAAGGCGCATATAAGTTATTTCGATGCGACCACTTACGCCCTTAAATATGCCGATAATACCCTTGGTAGCTGGGCGACGTCAGTAATCTCAACTGACGGCAGAAAACAGATACCGCATTTAGACCTATATGTAGATGGCGAATATGAAGGCTGTGCGGCAACAATGGAGAATTATTCTGATTCTCTTACCTACCAGCAGACCGGCAGTTGTATAGACAAAACAGATAACACTACCGGAGAACTAAAAGAAACCATTGAGTTGATAGGTTCTCATTCAGGTTGGGGTGTGGTAACTCCTGAATTCCCGATTAATGGATTTACCAAACTCAATGCAGTTGTTGATGACGTAAGACTCTGGAGCACATCAAGAACAGTACTCGAAATTAATACGTGTATGGCGCAGGAACTTAGCGTAACACCCGGCACCTGCGGGATCGATAACCAAATACTAAAGGGTTATTGGAAATTTAACGGCGGCAGCGGCTTAACCGTTGCGGATCACTCAGGATCCGGCAACAGCGGAAGCAAATACTATTGTGATTATAATTGTACTTTCACGGATGCTACGAGCTTGGACTGGTTTGGCGGCTGGACTACTGACAGTCCATTTTAGCAGATAAAGTTTTTTGGATTTCAGAAAAAGGGGTGACAACAGTCACCCCTTTTTTTTTAAACTGCGCTCATATTCCTATAAATCTAAAGACCATTCTATAAATGCTATAATAAAAAATTATTTCATATAACTTCCTAATTATTTGGAACAATCTTTTTCAGAACTATAAGTAAATGCATATTAAGAAATTCATTGATCATGTAACAAAATCTAAATCCAGAACAATAATTTTTCTATTTTTAATATCCCTTATTATCCGCCTTTTGTTTTTAATACCTTTTTATATCTACGATATCCCTCTCATAACCGATGAAAATGAATACATGGACCGTGCCATTGGATATGAACACATTCTCAGTGATCTATCGGATTCGCACTCTCCTTCACCTGAGATGCGCCAGCGTGCGTATGGCTATGGAAATTGGCCTCCCCTTCACCCTTTTCTTTTAGGGCTCATGGCTTTCATTTTCGGCAAACACATCATTGTAACGCGGCTCCTCATGGTTGTACTCTCCGCAATTACAACATCCATTATCTATCTTATAGCTTCAAGGCTCGTGACAACAAAGGCAGCGCTCGCTGCCGCACTCATTCATATGTTTTATGTCTCTTATATCGCTTTCTCGCATTACATTCTGTCGGAAACAACTTATATTTTTTTCCTTATGTCTTCCGTTTACTTTGCATTGTTGCTATATGACAAACAGAAGCAGAAAAACGCTGTTTGGTATGCTGTTTTCTCCGGCCTATTCCTGGGTTTGTGCGGCATTACCAGGCCAGCGGTACTGCCTTTCCTTTTTATTATCCCCTTCTGGCTTATAATATTTTTAAAGGGCAGAAAACGCAAAATACTCCTCACATCTGTTTTTGTCATATCCTATCTCACCATCCTTGTCCCTTGGCAAACTTATCTTATCAAAAAAGAGCAAAGCCCCGGAATTCTAACAAATATAACCGGATGGTATGCCCACATAGGAAATAACCCTTGGATACCGGATGGATACGGGTCATCATGGCAGCATGACAGCCGTGGCCCCATGGTCGAAGCTGCGCAGGAATACAGCAGTGCACATCCGGGGACAGAGTTTGACCAGGCCCAGCGCATACTGGCGTCAGAGGAAATCAAAAAAGATTTCAAGGCTTTTATTATCAGGGGAATATATAAATTAAGAATGTTCTGGTCAGTAGACATTTTTGTTTTAATCCGTCTCTTCTATGCAGCTTATCCGCCGATACCTCAGGCAGCTGCAGCTTTTATATTGTGCATTACACTTATCAGCTATATTGTTATTCTCTTACTTGCAGTTTACGGCTTATTGGCCAAGAGTTCTGAGTTTTCTAAAAAAAACCTTATCCTCTTAATGGTGCTTGGCGGAATGGCGCCTTCTTTTGTCGCATTTGGAGTATCAAGGTTTAATCTGCCGCTCTTTGCCCTTTTACTGCCTTTTGCAGGATACGGCGCAGTAAATATTAAACAATCCCTGTCATTGCCACGCAAAACTGCTATGGCGCTGATAACCACTCTTGTTTTGGTTGCAGTATTAACAAGCTTTCCCCTTGTGCTTGGAGTATATCTGAAGCCATCAAGCCACTACTGCGGGCTGATATTGAAAATAGACAACATGCTCGGTACTAGTACAGACTGCGTTGATAAAGTAATATTTAGAGCTTCTGAACCTCTGCAACCATACGCCATAAATATAGAAACAGACTCCGAAGGGTACTCGTTTAACCTGACTCAAAACGATATGTGGACACGTGTCCCGGGTATTCATAACTACAAGTGGGACATTTCTTCTGAAAACAGAATGTTGCGATTAGATATTTATGCAAATCATACATCTGCACCTTTGGAGATGAAAATCTACCAGGAAAAGCCCGAACAGTCAGTCATTATTTATCCTATTACTATGGGCGCGTGGCGGAAATGGCAGCCTTCTGGATTGAAAGGAGTCGAATACATGTGGCTTGGCGGAGGAATGGGCGTTAGAAACAAGCTTCCTGATGATAAGCTTTTCAGCTTTGAATAATAATGATCTTACCCCAATCTTTTAGAAATATGCCATAATTGATACTTCTGAAAATTTAATATAATAGAGAAGGTTGAAAGCCGAGGTTATGGAACTAAAGTGGACTAAAATTGATGCGATAATGCTTACATGCCTTATAACAATGCTATTTTGTTTGATAGCGGGATGGAGTGCATATAACCTCTATGGGCATCAATTTATTCAGACATTATATGAAGGAGGGGCAGAAAATGGCCTCCTGAAGAGATTTGACCTCATGAAAGGCCGTAATGATTATCCACTGGAGAGTTTTATTGCTAAAGCAGATTGGATATTTTCTGAGATCATAAGCCTTGCATCTGCACTATTTATTTTCTTCTTAGCTTTCTCGTTGTATTTATTTATTCAAAAAGATAAATATTACATGCCCAAACCAATAGAATGGTTTTATTTTTTGGTTGGGTTGTTCCTCATCCAATGGTACTTCTGGTTTATGGATGATATTTACGTGCTTTTCAGGTATATAGATAATTTTCTCTTTCTTGATTTAGGCTTTGTTTATAATCAGGGGGAATATGTTGAGGGTTACAGCAGTCCGTTCTGGGCAGTTTTTATTACCTTGCTGAGAGCTACCAAGCTAAGCTACTGGGCGATCTTCAGGCTATTGTCAGTTGTATTTTTTGTGCTTTTCTGGTTTATGCTTGTGCAGCTTAACAGAAAACTTTCTTCGGGTAAAACTGTTGTGAATTTCCCTTTGGCATATCTTGCATTAAATTATGCAGTTCTTACTTATTTTTCGTCAGGGATGGAATCAACAATTGTTCAAATAATCGCAGTTGCCTATGCATTATATATACTTAACCCGTCTTCCATAATGTTGCAGATACTATTAGCTTTATCCCCATTTATCCGGCATGAACTCATTATCCCTTTTGCTCTCTGTTCTTTATGGACCTGGCTGTATTACAAGGAATTTCCTTTCAGAATGGTCTTTATGTCAATAGCTTTCGTCGGCTCGTGGGTATTATTCACTATCTATTATTACGCTGATATATTTCCGAATACTTTCTACCTGAAAGACATGGTCGACATTAATGGCGGACTCGCATACGTACACGAGACATTACATACTTATCAATTTTATACTGTTGCTGCCATTTTTTTATCTCTAATTGTTTTACTAAGACGAAAACATGTTCATCTTGAATTAGCACAACGTATGATGATGATTGTAGCTTCATTGCCAATAATACTATATGTAATAAAAATAGGAGGAGACTGGGCGCATTATCGTTATGTGGCTTTCCCTTTCATACTTACTGTTTGCGCTTTTTCCGGCATAATGGAAAAATTCATTGAAACATATAATCTAAATAAATATAAACTAATCTCTCCACTGGTGGGGATAGCTATTTCGGTTGCTGTTTTTTTTCTATATCCGCCTCAACTTGACAGACACCCTGTTTTTATAACACCTGAAAATGCAAAAGCTACAAGGATAGGAAGAATCTATGACGCTGCCCAAGGGAATATAAGACAAGAATTGTACCCAAACTACCTGGATTGGGGCTCAATGGTTAACATTAAGATGATGCAGGAATACAAACAACTGCATAATGAATTTAAATATGAAGACACGATTGAAGCATTTGGCTGTAAGTTCGCTTATATCGCTTTCAACAAAAAAATCATACATCGATTAGGCCTGACAGATGCAATTTTAGCCCATACAGATATGAAGTCTGATTTGCCGGCACATAAATTTGGATTGAGGCCTTTAGGTGATGACCTTATAGCAATACATAAATCATCTGCATTTATTGGGACAGGCATGTATCGAAAGGCGGTTGAAGATGGGAGTGCGCCTGAATGGATAAAAAAGAATTTAGCAAGTATTGAGATAATTGAACGCAAAATCTATAATAACCATGATCTTGTGGAGAATCTAAAACTTGCGTTCACCTTTCCACCTAAAATCAAACCCTGAACCACCCCTTACCACAAATATTGCGTTCATTCAAGTAACATAATGACTTATGTCACGGCACAGTTTTACCGAATTGTCATATTTTTGTTTGCGCTATCAAGTGCGCTATTTATTAATGATAAAAGCCGATTACCTATCACTGGTTCTTCATAAAAGATATTGTCTGTTTCGTCAGGATCGAGTTTTAGATTAAAAAGCAGGGATTTCTTTTCATCTAAATAATAAACAAGCTTGTAGTCGCCCTCCCATACCGCCATAGAGCCTTTGCTGATCAGGTGGCCAAACGAACGGTTTGTCCTGAACTGCACAGAATAAATCGGACGTGGATCAAGCGGATTCCCTTCTATTAAACTAGACAGAGATCGCCCTTCCATCCATTCTGGTGTCGGTATCTTTGCAAGTTCAAGTATGGTAGGTGCAATATCAATTTGTTCAACAGGCATATCTAATATTTTACCGTTAATTTCTTCAGGCATCTTAATTATTAAAGGAATATCCACAAGAGGGGCATAAAGATGAGGGCCGGCATGGCCTAAGAAATTATGTGAAAAACTCTCTCCATGGTCAGCAGAAAGGATTATAATTGTGTTAGACAAATCAGTAACTTTACCAAGACGTGATAAAAACAACTCAAATTCTTTGTCACAATATAGAATAAATTCATCATATCGTTTTTTTAATATATCAATGTCTGCCTGTTTTTCAGGGTCATATTCCTTGTTAAAAGTAAAATTGCTCCATTGTTGCTGATTTGAATTAAATTTCTCACCATCTCCAAAAAAACCGCTATAGGGATTCGGAGGCAAATATTCAAAATGCGGAGCCCATAGATGCAGCCATGCAAAATAAGGTTTCTGTGACCTGTTTTGTTTTTCTTTGGAAATATAGTCCAGAAAGTTATTAAATACTATTTCAGGCGTAGCGTATGTTGTGTGAAAAAATGGACGATATGAATCAATATAATTAGCAAAGAAACTGCCTACAATCCATACGTGTGCAATCGGCCTGTCTAATAATAAATCAGTCAGCTTATTAAACCAGAATTCATGAGGTAGCCAAAATGTTTGATATTTATCTTTTTTTAAAAAAGCATCCTGAATTCCCAATGTATATGGATGAGCATATCTGTTTTGTACAAAGCTGTAAGTATCATAACCATTATCCTTAAGCGTTTTAGGCAAGCTGTTTTCAACATTATTTACAGGACGGTAAAATACATCATTCCAGACACGATGCGTCCACACCCTTTGCCCTGTCATAAGGCTTAGTGTAGCAGGTGTTGTCCAGTTGGATGCTGAATACACCTTGTTAAAAACAATGGCGCTTTTTGCCCATTCTGTTAAGAAAGGAGTGGTGGGACGTTCGTAGCCATATAACTGCATATTATGGGAAGTCAAGGAATCAAATATCACTAAAATAATATTGGGACGAGTAGATGATTTTATATATTCTTTGGAAAGGTCATTACTGCCAGAAATCATATTGTTATTAGATGGAGTGTTACTTAATAACGAACAAGGCAAGGCAATAACAAGTAGGACAATAAAAAACCAGACAAGAGGGGTGATCCGGCTATTCAGCCCCTCCAATGTTTTTACTATATATTTCGTAACATCCTTTCGTATGAACCAATAGAAAACTGCCGCAATCACAAAACCTGAACTTATGATTAATATACGATTTATTCCTATAAAATGACTGATGGAAAAATTGCTAAAAAAAACCCTCTTTAAACTGATGGGAATCACAACAAAAATAAAAATAAAGATCAAATATTCTAATCGGATAGGAAGGAGGGATTTGGGGATTGTTTTATACAGCAAATATATAATTATCCACCCTAATAAAGCAGAAACAGCTCCGACAAATGTCCATATAATATATACCAATGACAAGTCAGGCAGGAAATCAATAAAATGCATGTAATAGGAATACCCATCCCAATTATAGAACGCATCTTTTATAAACAGGAGTGAAAATAATGTAAATACTACTCGAAGAAGGATTATAAGAGACTTCTTAGCTGTCAATTTTATCTTTGTTTTTCTTGGAAAAGAAACCTTTTACAATATTTACAATACGCTTCCAAAATATCACAATAGCTGCAAGTATGCCATATACAAAGGGTAGCACTGATGTGAAGAATATACCCCCTGTATTAGGGTCTATATAAGCCTCCGCTTTATCTGGTACAAAAAAGAAGGAAGAAACTACAATCAAGGACATAACATACCTGCAATAACTATTTTTTTCACTATAACTCTTCATAATCCCTCCAGTGTGAGCCACTTATTATAAATATATTTACTAATTTTATAATAACAACAGGATGCCTTCATAGTCAATAACTCAAACCATCCAATTTTGCTAAATTCAAGATTGATGAATTGCATTTATATACATTAATTAAGGCATTAATGTTTTACCCTCCATATCTTGGGAAGACATCCCAAAGCAGGATAATACGGTAGGAGCAATATCCATCAAACTGGGAGAATCACTGTTTATCCTGAAATTGGAAAGCAAAATGCCGGGAACAATAGAGGGATCCATTATATGATCACCGCTCCACTTTTTAAGGTTATCATCAAAAATATTCGATGGGGAACCGCCTATCGCGGTCTGCCATGACGCCCTGAAGCCCTCATGAAACCCAATAACCATATCAGGGGAACTGGTTAGCTGATGGCCTGAATAAATATCCCTGCTCTTATAAACCTGCATAATTGCCGGCTTGCCATCATTTGTATCAGTCAGAGCAAGAAGCTTCTCTGATATCCGATCCATTATTTCATCAGCTTGAGCAGGATCCACGATCCCGAGCTTTTCCCTGCCTTTGATATTAAGGTATATGCTGCCGAAGCCGGTAGAGAAAGCCTTTGTATTATTCCAGTCAACATACTTAAAAAGAGGCCCGCCTTCTTTATCATCGGGCAATACTTTTTGTTTTAATGTCATAAATCCGTTTTCAACAAGCCATGAGTTAAGGTGCACTACCCTTCTGAATGTTGAAAACCCATGGTCAGAGAAAACCATAAAAGCGGTATCATCATCAAGGTGTTCCATCGTCTGCCCGAGGATACGATCCATCCTCCTGTAATAGTCATCAATTACATGGCCGTATTTTTTTGCATACCCTTCATCATAAAGCGGGTGTTCAGGGTCGATTGTTGACCAGAAAATGTGCTGTACCCTGTCTGTAGTAAAAAACGCGAACGCAAATAATCCTTCCCTGAATTTCTCAAGTTCACTCCAGAGCATCTCTTCCTGTTCATCAATGATCTCGTCACACATTTTTATAAAAGCATCTTCATCGATCCTACCCTCTTCAAGGGCCTTGGTATCTTCAGACATGCCCAGTGTATAGAAAAGGGCAAGATCCCCGGCAAGTTCGCGAATATATTCGTCAGGACTGGTAATCACAAAGGCAGGGTCCTTTGGGTTGATCTGAACGGCAGACATATAAAGTTCAAAATCAGGCTTTATCCCGTTCAGGTAAAATTTAACTATGCCGGATACTGTCTTCATCAGGCCGACTTTAAATTTAACCTCTACCCACTCACTCCAGGCCGCCCTTTTTACAGTTACTTTATTGCCGTCAATATTTATTTCAATCCCTGAATCATCCGAAAAAATGCTGACGGCCATCTCAGTTTTAGCTTCTTCCCTGCTATTTAATTTTGCGACCCTTGGGCCTGATATATATGTCTTTATATTATTCTCATTTATATTTACTTTAATGACCTTTTCTATACCCTCCTCATTTTTAGATACCTGTCTGGAAGTATAAAAAGAATATTTCCCAAGCCCTCCTTTTATATCAGGCACTCCAAGGCCGGCATACAATTTAGCCTTATTCTGTTTTGGCTGAAAAGTTACAGGCCATTTTAATATCGTAGAAGAAATTCCATTAGCGGAAGTAATGTCCCAAAAAGCATCTCCATGCATGACGGGCAGGAACATCAATTCCCTCTTCCCGAACATATTCTTGGGATTCACCTTCATAATGGTCAGCTCCGGCATGTAATCAACAGCTCTGCGGCCAATAAAATCAAATACCCCGTGATACCCGGGATTGTTCCCAGTTGCTATCGAAGCCCATGCGACAGGGCTCTGCGCAGGATTGCTTGTTGCTAATGAAGAAAAAGAACCTGACTTGCTGAGATTGGAAAAGTTCGGGAGTTCACCTTTTTTCATTAAAGCAGATAAAATCCTGGGATCCAGTCCATCCATACCAAGAAGAATAACTTTCTTATAATTATGCTTGATCTTAGACGGTTCAATATATTCTTTAACCACTATTTCCTCCTGTCACTCCAAGAATATTCTTCAGTATCCATCTCATTATTTTTTCTCAAAAGTATCCTGTTTATTCATATACTCATAAATAGCATTCGCTGCAATCTCATGGCCGAATTCATTCCAATGCCCGTCATGTATAAAGGTCAGCCTTTTTTGCTTCTGTTTATAATAATCTTCAAAAACTGGCTCAAGATCAAGAAAATCAATGCCATTTTGACGTGCAGCTTCTTTTGCAATTAAATTCAAACTCAACGCACCTGCTTTAACGCTTTCTACTTTATCAACCATACCATAAACTACTTCGGTAACACCGCCCATAACTATCAATAACTCTGCATTATTATTATCACATAATTCTTTCATTTCACTGAACACATAGTTAGTAACTATTTCATTGCTGGTTTTTTTAGCATTGATGGCAGTAATAGAGATATTCCCCTGATAGTAGATTTTATTGCCAAGAAGAATATCTTTAATATAGTCAATAGGTATTTTCTGCCTGAAAACTAAATATCTCCATATGGCACTTTCCCTTAGTGAGGAATACCATGGCCTGACAAACTGTTTAGGCTCTTCTTCAATAACATCACCGTTTTCAATTTTTAATTTCATAAAATTACTTGCATAGGATCCCTGTAAAAACTCATATGATTCATCAAAGTCATTGTGAACCAATATTACAATTACCAGATCAGGCTCATATTTCATTACTTCATTTCTCAGCATATGAAGATATTGGGACATAGGAGCCCCACTAATGCCAAAACGATAAACTTCAAATTTATTATTTCCAAGCTTGCTCTCCAGCTTCTCCGACAGACTTACATCAAAATCCAATACATGAGCCTCAACGTATGAATCGCCAATAACAGCTATCCTGTATTTGTCTGAATTTTTCTTAAGTGTGTAGTTGTCATGCCCGGAGTTCCATCCATTTGCATTAACACGGTATTTAGCTGCAACCTCATTTTTAACCCTAAACACACCGGTTTGATTAGGTGTGTACTTTATGACACCATTAACAAAATCAAGTTTAGGAAATTCAGAAGGGAATAATATAAATCGAAAAACAATAAATTCTAAAAATACAAGCAATAAGATTAAACTGGCTAAAATCAGAATGATGTTGATAAATAAGTTTTTAATCTGGTTCATTTTCAATAATTGATATTCAACATTATGTAAATAGACAATAAGTATAAAAATTAATTATTCTTTAAACAATATTTTCAATTAAAAAAAGGTTCCGGACTTTCATATTACGCTTTTGCCATTAAAATTCAACAGTAAACATTACTATATTATCTTTATAATAATCATTCGTTACAGTTAAAGACAGTTTGTCCCTATATGCCATTATTGTTTTTTTACTTTTAATAACAATTTTTTTTGTACTGTTGTTAGGGAAATTCAAATCCAGCCATGACTTGATGCTGTATCCGGCTGGATATTCAACTTCTTTGGCATATGGAATCTTATTTCCGTAAGAAGCGATACCATCAGGAAAATCATATATATATATATCTGCATTATCAGGCAATGTTGGCAGGGTTTCAGCAATTCTTCCAAAAAGTAAATCGGATATCTCTCCACTATCTTTCCACTCTCCATAGGTTTTAATAAGCGGCGAATATAATAAAAGTGAGCCTGATATCACAAATGTTGATGTAAATATTATGGCAGAAACCCTAACAGAAGATAACTTGCCGTGAATAGTCCCGAAACCTCCTTTTCTTATCTTTTGAACAAGAGAAATATAACTCTCAATGAGTAAAATTGAGAGTAACGCACTGAAGGGAATTGTGGAGATATAAAGATAGTAACGGCCGGATATTAGTGTCGCCATGTAAACACAAAGAGGCAAAAACAGCCAAATCAGTAAAAAAGCTGCCGCTTTCAAATGATTTATTTCAACAAAATATTTTACTATTTTTTCACTATGATAACTTCCTCTTATAAAAGCTAAACCAAAAACTAAAATTACAAATATTTGTACCGCAACAGGGGAGAGGGAAGAGACTGATGTGCCGAACTTAAGGAAATCAACAGGATATATAAGGACTATAAAATATCTCGAAAGAATCTCAATAAGAACTTTAGATATTTCGAGAATTCCATGCGGCCTCTCAGCATATCCACCGATGCCGCCTAACACATATATACGCATTGAAAAATATATTAAGGTAACTATCAAGTATGGAGAACACTTGCTAAGAGATTGAACCAGCCCTGCCCTGATAGATTTATTATCTAAGAAATATGAAATCATTACATATGAGAAAACCAAAGGCGGTAATATAATAGCTATCTCTTTTGCACCAATTGCAATCAAATAAAACAAAACAGAAAATAAATAATATATTCTTCCGCGTGATTTCATAGAGTAATATTTAAAAAATGATAATATCGATAGCAGCACAAACAGTGTTGATAAAATATCCATTCTTCGAACATTAGCCGGTACAGTTTCAACCAAAAGTGGATGGGTTGTAAAGATAATTGCTCCTAACCAGGCTATGGTTTGCCTGCCATTAGCAAGAAATTTTACAATCATAAAAACCAGAACAGACACTAAACAATGAAGAATCAGATCCGTCAAATGATAACCAAAGGGATCCAGTTTCCACATGTAATAATCCATGCTATATGATAATACGGAAATAGGGCGGTACCATCTATGGAAATTCAGTGCATCCGGAATAGCATTAAGTCCCGGCTCAGTAAATATTCTAAATATGTCACTGAAGGAATTAATCCGGCATGTATCAATTAAAGATATGGCATCCATGCCGGTAAAAAAACAACCAAGAATATCTTGATAAGTCAGAATAGCTATAAGGGCTACGGTAAGAAGCGGAAAAACTGTTATAAAGATTTTGAAGAGGTTATTCCCAAACCTGCCTCTCATAAACTAAAATGCATTTTCTGATACCCGGACTGCGTTCGCCATTAGGGTAAATGTTAAATTTTTTGCCGGCAACCATGGGAAAGAGGTTCCATCAACAATATAAAGATTATCAAAATCATGGCTTTGACAATCTTTAGATAATGTGTTTTGGGTTCTTTCCAAAGACATCGGAATCGTACCGGCATAATGAATATTGGCCCCCATAGGACGTATGTGATTAGCCGCAGACGGAGCTATACATCCTAATTTCCGCAAAGCTTTTGTTATCTTTTTAAGAACCTTTTTAATTTCTTTATCTTCAACACACATTGATGAATAGTTTATCCCCAGCCTTAATCGTGAAGTTTTGTCGTCAGTCTCAAGAGTAAGGTAATTCTCTGTCCTTCTGCTGTCAAAAAAACTGACACTGGCAAGCCCCAACGCTGAATGTATATTCCCAAAAATAGACAAAGAAGTTTTCAGATCAAAAAACATACTCTGGATCAGAGGATGGATCATTGCAGTCTTTAATGTCGTGAGTTGAATATCAATATATTCTTTAGGGTTCTCCCGTTCAAGTTCCATTGAAAGCTGATGATACTGATAGTTTTCAGGGTTGAACTGCTTTCCTATCATGTTTAGATTTACAAATGGTATGAAAATTTGACGGTTGTCCATAAGCCCGCGCAATTTAATTATCTCACCGGTATTCTTAAAAACCGAATTTAAATAAATTTCTGAGGAACATAATGTCCCGGCGGCAAGGACAAGTTTTTCAATAGGAAACTCGTGGTTAATTCCTCCAGTAATAGACTGAGCAACTACATCTGTAATATGGTTTTTTGAGTCATATTTGAAATGACTTACGTATGCATCAGGAACATATTTGAAATTGTCATATTGTTGACATTGATACAAAGTGGCAGACGGAGTATAAAGAGACCTCAAAGGACACCCCCATAGGCATCTACCGCAATAACTGCATCCTTTACGATCTTCATAATCATCCTTGAGCACGGCTATTCTGGAACGTCCCATGTAACATCTAAGCTTATTGTTAAGATAGTGCTTATTTTTTTCATACTCAGACAAAAGAAGTTTTGAGTGCTCATCCAGATTAAGAGGTTCTGATAAATTCTCATGAAATGGAAAGAATTTCACAAGATCATCCCTTTCCCCTGTCACCCCAATCCTCTTAGCTACTTCATTATAGTAAGGTTCTATTTCATTATAGTTAAACAGGAAGTCTGCAAGGTCTACATCATCAAAAGGGCAAACACCTGCCGTCCATGCCTCTGCAAGCCCTCCGCGGGCGAATGATAAAACAGGTGAAAATCCTTTCAAGCTGAGCCCAAAACCGGGTGGCTTGGAAAAAACATAATTTTTACTGGGAGGGAACCCATAATACTCAGATCCATAGTCAGGATAGATAACCGCCTCATAGTTTTCTCCGAGAAAATATTTAACAGGGTCATCTAATTTTTCCTTGAGGCCATTTAAAGTATCATCAGGATTTACAGCCTCAGGCTTCTTATACCCTACGTCAAGCATTGTCACTTCATAGCCCTTTTTCAACACAGATAATGCAAAGTGAACACCGCTTGCGCCTGAGCCGACAATTAATACTTTATTCATAATTTAATAACTATCTGCCTTTGGAATAAATTTCTGAAAAACATGTAACGGCATAAATAATACTACCGCAATAAGAAGGCTGAAGGCGAAAACCAGGAACCATGAGAAAACCTTAATGAAAAAGATTGTTTTACTCCGTACAGTCACTGAATCAAGTTTGTAGCATACAGGAGCATAGCTCTCAAGGATTGCTATCAGCAAGATCAGTTTTTTCCTGAAGATGGCATTCTTGAAGAATATAGTTGTGTACACATCAACCAGCTTAGTGAAAAAGGTGCCTCTTTGGGCAACAGCAAGCAGAACCTTGTCAAAATTACTCAAACCACTCTGGCCCGGGCTGCCTAAAGTGTGAGCATTGTTATACTTTTCAAGCACATATTTATCAGGATTTCCACTTATAAGGTATTGATAAAACGCCTTGCATTCATTATCTAATCTGCTTGAATTCATAATTAAATATTATTCAATGCCAGCGTGAGCATTTCATCGATACTTTTCATCTTTGGAATACGCCTTAATAAAACTGCGTTATCCTCAGCAGTCCCATCATAGCGGAATGAGGATAATTGTCCTATATTAACAGGCAAATAGGAATAAAAAAACTTTTCAAAAACAGAAAGTATATTTATGACAAAATTCAAAGGAATATGAAAGGTTTTGGGCTCTTTATTAAACATATGACGATGAATACTTTTTATGAAAGCCTCAATTGTAATCACCTCCGGCCCGCCAATTTCATAAATCTCGTTATTGAATATATTTTCATTAATAATTGATAAGATGCAGTCAGACAGATCATCCACATAAACAGGCTGTATTTTTGATTTTCCATCTCCGAATATCGGAACTATTGATTTATCTGCAAGTTTCAGCAGGCTCTTTAGAATTGAAGACCCACTTCCTATAACTATCGTTGGCCTTACAATTGTGTAATTCATTGTACATTTCTTAACTGATTCTTCTGCTGTTTTTTTAGACTGAGCATAGTAATATTTTGAAATATCATCAAATTTAACAGATATCGAGCTGATAAATAAGAAGTTTTTTACCGATGCCTTTTCGCACAATTTAATTAAAAGCTCTGTCCCTTCTACATTAGTCCTGAAATAATCTTCTGGCCTTGCTTTTCCTGTTGCTGCTGCAAAGTGCAAAACTGCATCAACAGAAGCCAGAAGATGCGCATAACGATCAGTATCAAACAAGCTGCCTTTAATAAATTTGAAATTTTTATACTTTGACAAAGACCCCAGAGTCACGTTTTCGTTCCTGCTGAGACAATAAACATTATCATATTCCTTAAAATTGATCTTTTTAAGAAAATTCATAGCGATAAACCCGCTTGCCCCGGTAATGAACAAAGACATCTTCATAAGTTATGGGTTTCTTCTTTATTGTAAATGATATTTATTATCACATTATTATCCGATATATAATCCAATTGAAGCTTTATGTCATCTGGATAATCAGACAGCTCTCTTTTACTGTTTATATGAACTTTTATGCGACGATCCGGATAAGTCATAACTATCCATGACTCTATACTGAATTCAGCATAATACCCAACCTCTCTTGAATGAGGAATTAACTTTTTATAAGAGGCTATGCCACTTGGGAAGTCCACCAAATAAATTACCGCATTATCAGGCAATTCAGTGATGATATTTGAAAGTTTCTCAAGGATCTCCCTAGAAATTGTACCTGTGGCTTCCCACTCCCCGTATTTTTTTAAAAGTGGTGAATACAGAAAGAGAGAGATTGCCATAGCAGCTATTACTATTAACTTAAGAATGTTAGTATTTTGAAAAGATATTTTCAGCGAATAGGAAGATGCCCGGGATTTTCTAATCCCTTGCAAAACAGTCCTGTAGCTTCCACATAAAACAATAGAGACTATCATGCTGAAAGGTATTACAGAAACGTACATATCGTGATGGTCAAATGTTAGCGTAGCGATGTAGATACCAAGAGGTATTAACATCCAGACTACAAGAAAAGTGATTAATTTCCCATGTTCCGAACAAATGAAAAACTCCAATAACTTTTTCCGCTTATGGATTCCCATTAAACAAATAACAGAAAAGAGGATTAAAAAAAGAAGCGGTCTCAGGATGATATCTCTTGCTTTATAAAAATAGGTCTCAACCGTATGACTGCCCACATTACTCATTGCCTTTGAAAGAATTTCCAGCCCTTTCCCAATATAAGATTGCTGTATTACACTGTTAATAGAAGGAGAAATTATGGGATACATTAAAATTGAGATTACAGATGAAATCATTACTGTCATTAAAAGTATTTTAATATTATTAATTATTCTATTTTCTTCACAACACATTATATCAAACACTTTCTTTCTGTAAAAGCAAAGCCCCATAAAAGCAACGAGTAAAGCTAAGACAAAGACAGTTTGTCTAAATATTGTCGTGAAAGGATCAAATAATAGATCCAGACGCAAAAAATCAACAGGATAAATAAGATCCTGAAAATAGGAAAAGACAATGTCAAAGCCGGAGTAAGTTAAAGTCAAAATTCCACGGGACTCACCAAATGATGAAGCATATCCACCCATTCCGCTTAAAATATGCATGCGCCACAACAGGTATGCTACAGTTATAGCTAAGTATGGGATACATCTCTTTAATGAATATATAAACGTCTTAACAAAAGATGCGTTATCCGTAAAAGAGAAAATAAAAACATAGGAGAAAATCATGACAGGCACAATAACCGCAAGCTCTTTTGTAAGAAGAGCAAGCGCGTAGAAGAAAATGGAAAGGAGCAAATAGCTCCTTCTGCGCAAACCTGAAGTGAAGTATTTCATGAACAACATTAACGAAGGTAAAATGAAAAGGGTTATTATCATATCATTCCTTCTTGCTGTTACTGGAATGACCTCTACGTGTATCGGGTGAAGAGAAAAGATAAGGGCACAAAGCCAAGCAGAAATATCATCTTTACCATTTAGCAAAAATCGAGCAAAAAAGAATACTAAAATAGATACAGAAATATGTAACAATAACTGCATTAATTGGAAACCAAAAGGATTGAGCCCCCAAATAAAATAGTCTATCCCGTAAGAAAGTTCTGCAAGCGGACGATACCAGGCAAATTCCTGTGTCATCGGCCTAAAAAATAATTTTAAAACATCACTTAATGATTGAAACCTGCCCTCCTCAATTAAATTCAAACTATCAAGGCCCGTAAAAAAATAGCTAAGAATATCTTTATAAGCAAGAAATGTAATTAAGGCTATTGAACACACCATAAGTACGTTTAAGATATTTTTATTAGCGATATTAATATTTTTAAGCTTCATTCTTATTTTACGTTTTCCCCTGCTTTGGAGTAATTGAAATTCATTTCCATATTGCCGGTTTTCCCGGCTTTTACTTCCAAATCAAAATCTTCAGGATAAGTTGCAGGTTTGAATCTACTGCGTATAAAAACTTTAAAATTATTGTCCGGATAATTCAAATCTAACCATGACTTTATACTATGATTATGTAATAAAAATATAATGTGAACTGTATGAAGGATATCGAATTCATATGCAGGAACATCCTTAGGAAGATTATATATTTCAATAACGGAGTCATTTGGTATCTTATCAACAACTCTCAGTAATTTATCCAAAACAAGATAAGACACTGTTCCGCTCTCTTCCCATCCCCTGTATTTTCTAACAAGAGGGGAATGCGCCAATAGTGAGATCAGTAATGCTGCCATTAACAAGAAACTTAAAACTCTTGTGTCAATAAATAATGACCGCAGGGTAAAAGTTGAAAAACAGTACCCCTTTATTTTTTTCATAGTATATTGAAAACTATCAACCAACATGATGGAAAAGATAGCACTAAAAGGAATCCCGGGAATATACATCCCCCAATAAGGAATGTTTAACGTTAACATATGAATCGCGAGCGGCAATAACATCCAAAGAAATAAAAAAACTATTAATCTATCATGTATCACATTAAAACCATGTTTTTTTAGCTTAACGTACTGATAACACCCTATTAAACAACATATTGATAACAGTAGAACAAATAAAGATGAAATCAATAATATATCCCTGGCTTTATAGAAGAAAAAATCAACTGGATATAGCAATAATTGAAAATAAACAATAACAATTTGAAACATCTGCTTACTTGCCGAAAAGATGCCTGATGGCTCATTAACATAACCGCCTATCCCGTTTAAAATATATGTGCGCCAAACAAGATAGACAATGGTAAGAACCAAATATGGGAGACATGTCTTAAATGAATTCAACCATCTACTCTTGAAAGTTTCTTTATCTGAAAACGTGTTAATTAACACATAAATGAAGATAAGCGGTAGAAGGATAACTGCAATCTCTTTTGCACCTAATGCAAGTACATAGGATAATAGCGAAAAAAATAGATAGCTTTTTCTGTGCGATGCCGCAGATAAATAATTTAAAAATAATAATAAAGAGATAAGCAAGAAAAGTGCAGCTATAATGTCCTGTCTGTTTTCGATTGAAGGAACACTTTGAATAAAAGCAGGATGCGTTGTAAATATTAAAGCACCCAACCAGGCTGTGAAGTGTCTGCCATGTGTGATATATCGGATAATAAAGAAAACCAATATTGAAACTAAACTATGAAGAAATAAATCAGTCAAATGATGCCCAAAAGGGTTCAGCTTCCAAATTGAGTAATCCAAACTATGTGATAGCACTGATATCGGACGGTAAAATCTCGCAATGTCAATAAATCCGGTACTATTCATCATCGGCTCACTAAAGATTCTTAGCAGATCGTCAAATGAGTTGATTCGTCCTGTATCAATTAAAGTTAACGTATCAGTCCCGGTAAAATAAAATCCAAGGATGTCATAGTAGGTCAGAAATGAGAACAAACCAAGTGACAAAACGATAATACAGGTAATGATGCGTTGGTCAGAAAGCAGGGGCTTTTTGATTTTCATATTTTCAGTATTATGAACCAATACAGATGCAAGAATTCAAAATTATTTAAAAATGAAATATGATACAGTTATTGCCGTAAGTTGCGGTTTTAATAAATTCAAATAACCTGACAATTAAATGTCGGCAACCCATTGCAGCTTAATAATAAATACAAAATAATCAATAAATATGCCTTATTAACAAACTTATTATACGTTAGCTGGTAGAGGTTTACAATTCGATATCATGAGGAGCATTCTGATGTTGAAACAATCAATATTGTGTCTATCCATTATATTCTTATATAATATTTATGAAAAGCCATGACAACAAAAGAAGCATTGACAAAGAGTGTTAAAATCGCCAATGGGATCTTTTTAGTTGGAGCATTGGTCTGCTTATTCGTTCTACTCTTCGTCTTATGGAAAAGCAATTTCACACTTGATAAAGTAATAACTAAACAAATAATCGCTCCTATTATATGCTTGATTTTATTTTTATCAGCCCTGAAACTAAAAGCTAAAATAAAGGTCAATGTAACCCTTATATTAATTTCTTTAATATTATCCCTTTATGCTTTTGAAATCTTCATCTATTTGTGGGTGCCAAAAAACCGTATCGATATAGTTAAGGATGCTAAAGAAGCAGGTATTTCTTTTGACCGCAGAACAAAATTGCAGGTCCTTCATGATTTACGTAAAAATGGAGTTAATGCTTATCCTATCGTATTCCCCTCCCGTCTTCTTCCCAAAGGATTAAAGCCTGATTTTTATTTCCTTGGTAATATCTCCAAAGCTACAACAATCCTTTGCAACGAAGGCGGGGAATATGTGATCTATCTGTCTGATAAGTACGGTTTTAATAATCCGCCCGACAGCTGGGAAACAGGCCAACCGGACTTAATGATGGTTGGAGATTCATTTGTTCAGGGTATTTGCGTAAAACCAGGAGAAGACATGACAGGACAATTGCGTAAATTAGGATGGAATGGATTAAATGTTGGAATGGGCGGCAATGGACCATTATTTGAATTGGCTACCTTAAAAGAATATGTTGAACCGATGAGACCTAAAAATGTGCTTTGGGTTTATTATGAGGACAATGATTTAATAGACTTCCAAAAAGAGAAAGAATCCACTATTCTTCTTAAGTATATGCAAAATGATTTTTTACAAAATCTGATTAACCGTCAGGAAGAAATAGATAATATTCTTAGAGATTATATTAAAAAAGAAATAGAAAATGAAAACAATAATTACAGAACCCAAAATAAGTTGTTAAACTTTTTAAGGTTAAGCCACATACAAACTATGCTGATTCGTTTTAATAAAGGCGCTGAAACTGAAACAATCTCAACTCCCCAGCCGGATCTCCTATTCCAGGAAATTCTCAAGCAAGCCAGAGATAGAGTTTCTCAATGGGGAGGTAACTTATATTTTGTATATCTGCCTCACTTTCAAAGATATTCCAAGAATGCGGATTATGACAAATTGCGTCACCGGCAAGATGTATTATCAATAGCTCGAAAATTAGAGATTCCGATCATTGACCTGCATGAGGAAGTACTTGCAAAGCATAAAGACCCTCTTTCTCTTATCCCGCTCCGGCTGTATGGTCACTATAATGCTGAGGGCTATAAATTATTTGCTGAAGCGATTGATAGGCACCTGAAACAGAAATGAAATATAAAAAAAAGAGATAATCCATATAATAACTTGAAAAACAAATTAATTTATTTTTCCCAATAAATCAAATGAGCAAGATACTTATCACAGGTGGTGCCGGCATGATAGGGTCAAATCTAGTCAAAAGACTTGTTGCCCTTGAGCATGAAGTGACGGTCGTGGATAATCTTTGGCGAGGGAAACTGGAATATTTACACGATGTTCATGGAAAACCGGTAATTGATCTAAAAAGGAATTTTTTCAATCGTGATCTATCCAAGCCGGGAATGTGTGATGATATCCTAAATGGAGTTGACTATGTTTATCACCTGGCTGACATAGTAGCTGGTATCGAGTATGTATTTAATAATCAAGGAATTGTTTTTCGTCAGAATATGCTTATTAATTCTAATGTCATAGAATCTGTGAGGCGATATCCGGTCAAAGGATTTATTTATACCGGTACTGCATGCAGTTTTCCAGCATCTCGTCAATCTGGAGTAGATGCACTGCCGCTAAAGGAGGAAGAACAATACCCTGCTGCTCCCGAATCTGCTTATGGCTGGTGCAAACTAATGGGTGAATATGAGGCTCTTTTAATGGAGCTTGAGTCCAATATCCCTGTTTCTGTACTTGTTTTGCATAATGTCTATGGGGCTCCTTGTGATTTTGGAGAAGAAAAGAGTCAGGTTATTCCGTCTCTGATCCGTAAAGTTATCTTTTCTCCGGAGATTCCATTTGTTGTTTTTGGCAGCGGATCTCAGGGACGAGCCTTTGTCCATGTCGATGATATTGTCAATGCACTCATATTAACTATGGAGAAAGGGCTCGGAAAAGGAACAATCCAAATTGGGCCGGATGTTTGTACATCCATAAAAGATATTGCTGAAACCATTGTAAAAATATCAAAGAAAGATATTAAGATCCTGTATGATTCGGCTAAACCAGAGGGGGATAAAGGGCGATGCGCTAATTATGATAAGGCAAAAAAAATATTGGGATGGGAACCTTCTGTTGATTTTGAAGAAGGACTACGCAGGCTATATAATTGGATTGAGTCTAAAATAGAGAAAGAAAGAGTGCTGTTTTCATAAGGCAGGCTCAAATCTATTTAGCTAATTTTAGCTTAACCAGGCCCACAAGATTTCTTAAAGCTATATTTAGAATTTTGCTAAATATAAATACTCTGGTTCCCCCATCTATTCTAAGCCTGTGATTAATAGGAAGTTCTTTTATCACCAATTTTTTTTTGTAACACATAGCTACAAAACCCCACCAAAAACCTTCCTGTAAAAAATACAAGTAATTAAGATTATTAATGATCTTTTGTTTTTGAAATAAAACAAATGGGGCGCTTGGATCATGTAAATCAGGAGAAAAAAGCATATTGAAAAATTTCTTAAATGATCCGGAATACAGCTTCCGCAAAAAAGTATCTTGCCTGTTAGTCCGCCAACCAATCAATACATCCGCTGTATCTTTATTACGCCAAAATTCACTGAAGTCATTCGGGTTACACTGGCCATCAGAATCAATACACAAAACAAATTGCGAATTTGCCATCCTGATCCCATCGATAACAGCTTTACCGTAACCTCTCTGCGTATCTTCCTGACTCAGCTTTATCGGATAGCTGTCTTTTAGGTTAGTTAATAGATTTTTTGTCCCATCAGTTGACCCATCTTCACAAATAACAAATTCATAACTGATCTCCAGCTTATCTACTTCGTCTTTCCATTCTTTAAGTACCTTCTCAATACTTTTAACTTCATTATGTACAGGAAGAATTATATTTAAATCTAAGATATTATTTAATGTCATTTGACAACTGTTTCAATAGAGTTAGTGTGTTCCTTAATAAACCACGCAATAGTTCTCTCTAATCCCTCTTTCAAATATACTTCAGGCTCCCAGTCGAGAAGTTTTCTCGCTTTTGTAATATCAAGAGCTCTTGATTTTGATCCTTCAGGTTTTGTCGTATCAAAGAATATCTTCTTCGGTCTCCAGCGTATTATTTCAAAGATCGTATTAACCAGATCCACAATAGTATAACGTTTGCCAATGCTAAAATTTACAGCCTCTCCATTGGTTATTATTTCACAAGCCTTCATACTCCCTCTGATAACATCGTCTATATATGTAAAATCTCTCGTCTGCCTGCCTGTCCCCCAGATTAAATAAGGATCCTCTTTTGCCAATGCTCTTCTTATCAGAGCCATGAGTGCATGAGTTTCATTTTCCCAAGGACCATATACATTTACAAAACGAGCAATCGACCCTTTTAATCCATATTGCTTTATATATGCCAGCAGGTTTTTTTCCCCCATAAGTTTTGCCCATCCATACTCACTATCGGATCCGGCCCAGTTGCCTCTATAAGCATCCTCTTCTTTTAATAAATATTCAGAGTCATAGTCTTCCAAAAGTTCAATAGGATAGACACAGGCCGATGAAGCATAATGAACTCTCTCTATTCCAGCTAAATGCGCTGCCTTGAAAATATTTTGATTAATAGCGAAATTTTCACAACAATCTGCAGGATAATTTTCTATATAACCCCGCCCTCCAAAATTTGCTGCTAAATGAAATACAATTTCTTGATTTTTGAGCGCGTTAAGTGTGTCCTGAAAATATTCTAAGTTTACTCTTATGAACTTATTGCCATCTTCTGCTTGATAGCCCCAGCTTTCTTGCTTGTATTTCAGCTTGTTATTATTCCAGACCCTAAATACATTATTCAGGCTGCTTTTGGAAGCTTGCCCGACAATCGTTGTCTCTGCACCAGACTTGATTAGATTATCGGCAAGTGCTGAACCAATGAATCCATTACCACCAGTTATTAAGACTTTTTTTCCAGAATAAAATGATTTATGCATAGGTGAATGAATAGTTAAAACTTCTTAATGTTAGGATATAATTATTATATATAATACATGAAATACTATTTAGATACCAATAAGTTGGGGCTGTTTCTGATTTAAAAATACATATGCTATTAAAGGCTTAACTTATTTTTGAACAACCTGTATCATTCATGATTATGGCATGAATACAAATAGTGATGAGCTATATTTCTTTCCCTCTTACAGCACGCATAAATTAATCTGGTGTCACACTAAATTCAGATCAATTCGCCTCCAAAACATACTTCAAACTGTCATCAATAGAAATAGCAACAGCCCCGAATTTGTCCTCCAACACCTTGGAAACAGGATGGTTTATGTTTGCGATAACAAAAGATGCTGAATTGATCCACTCGTCTTTAATGAAAAATCTGTATTTTTCACAATTAGAAGGGTTTTCATTACAAAAAGAACTGAACCTCTTATGCATGTTTTTGGAATTATAGAAAAAAACATCAAAAGGGGTAGAGAATGAATAATCAAAGTCCGTTCTCCCACACGGCCCCCTGCCATCGTCATTAAACCCCCACTCATCACCATATTTAGCATTATGTATATCAGTCAAGCCCAAAATATCTCTTGAGTAAACATTTGTGCCGGCATGATATGATATCTTTCCAAGCATCTGGCTGAGCAATACCGTCCTCTCTGGAATATCACGCATAGCTTCTCCTAACTGCCTGAGAAATAATGAACGGCCCTCTTCTGATTTATAATCCTTGAGAAAAATAGCAGGATTAATTAAAAAAACACTCCAAGACAACAGCAGTAAAGCTAATGATACAGCCAAAAACGACTTCCTGAAAATTGAGCCATCCCAGTATTTTTGAAACAATAGATCAACTGCCCATCCAAAAAAAATAATCATTAACGGCAATACAGCAATGAAATGCCTTTTGTAAAAGAAATAATCACCGCCTGCCAGGACAGTAACAAAAACATTCATACCAATACTAATGGCAATAAGCCAGAGAAGAAAGTTGCCCCTGTTAGCCTTGAACAGGAGCAGAATAAATGGTATCCATGCCCCCAATGCCACAAGAAAAAATTCATACTTAATACCGCTTCTGATTACTATCAGGAACTCCTTCAGCGCTGTCAGATCCCCGCTTAATATCGCAGTTTTTAAAAGATGAGTACCATAACCTTTAGCCATTACAGTTGCAGGCATCCATTCATGATAAAAGCTATAGCGAAGTACAAATAACATAAATGTGATCACTGTAAATATTAAGGTCGTCAAAAAAAGCTGCCTGGATATTTTTTTATCGTTAATAAAAGTAAATAACAGAAGCATGAAAATCAGAACAACAGAGTAAATAAAGCCCTCTGCCCTTACAAGATTCATTAAAATAAGAGGGATAATAGCATGAAAATATTTGCCGCTGATAAATATTTTATAAAGGCTTAATATGCAAATCATTAAAATAAGTGAAAAGATTATCGCATCCATACCGGAAGCAACATAATAATAGAAACCATAAGACAGCGCGCATAAAAGAGGAAGGAAGAAGGCCATGAATCTGGGCCGTGAAAATTGTATATAACTGCTTAGATGGCTTATAAGAAAAAGACACATAAGCCCTACTATTAAATTTAGTAATGGGGTAAATTTGACAGGATCCAATGAGAAGTAAACGCCCAAGGTTACAATGGCTTCCCATAAAAAAGTGGAAACTCCCTCTACATGCTCGCCGATATTAAAAACAGGCCCATGTCCTGAAGCCCAGTTCTCGGCATAGCGGTATAAAATATAAATATCGTCCTCAAAAGGAATTCCCCGCATAAAAAAAAGAACTGCCAAGACAACTCCAGCCGGAATGGCGTACCAAAAATAATAACTCTTTTTTTTATCTGATTTCATTTATTATCTGGTAATCGTTTACAAATAAGTAAAAAAACACTGTATAATTAATTATAATTTATTAATTAAGTTTATTACAATATTAGGATAGTTTTTAAGACTCGTTGAAAAGAAACGACACCGTAAGGTATATTAAAAAATAAGGAAAAGCATGGTACTCCCTGATAAAACAAAATCCAGCATTCAGCGTTTATCATCAAAAACAGCTTTAATAACCGGCATTACTGGACAGGATGGTTCTTACCTTGCAGAACTGCTTCTATCAAAAGGGTATATAGTACACGGCCTTATTCGCAGAGCAAGCACATTTAACACAAGAAGAGTTGACCATCTTTATATCGATCCGCATATCCCGGGCAGAAAGCTCTTCCTTCACTATGGCGACCTATCTGACTCCGGACAGCTTACAAATCTTATTTATAATATTCAGCCAGATGAAATCTATCATCTTGGTGCACAAAGCCATGTAAGGGTAAGTTTTGATATGCCTGAATATACTGGAGATATTACTGCCATCGGTACTACAAGAATTCTTGAAGCCATACACCGAAGCGGAATAAAAACAAAATTCTATCAGGCCTCATCTTCAGAGATGTTCGGCTCCACGCCTCCTCCTCAAAATGAAAAAACACCTTTTCACCCAAGAAGCCCTTACGCAGCTGCAAAGGTATATTCTTACTGGATGACTGTAAACTACAGGGAAGGGTATAATCTGTTTGCATGCAACGGCATTCTTTTCAATCATGAATCACCCCGGAGAGGTGAAACATTTGTCACTAAGAAAATAACATCTGCAGTTGCTAATATTGTTGCAGGAAAACAAAAAAAACTTTATCTCGGTAACCTTGATGCAAAAAGAGACTGGGGCTTTGCACCGGAGTATGTAGAGTGCCAATGGCTGATGCTTCAGCAGGATGAGCCTGATGATTATGTTATAGGTACAGGCAATAGCCATTCAGTCAGAGAATTTGCAGAACATGCCTTCAATTATTCAGGGATTGAGCTTGAATGGAAGGGGGATGGGCTGGACACAAAAGGCGTTGTCCGTTCATCTGCGCCGAACTTGCCTGTAAATACCGGCGATGTATTAGTGGAGATAGACCCTCGTTATTTCCGTCCCGCAGAGGTAGATTTTCTTCTTGCAGATATCTCTAAAGCCAGAAAGAAACTTGGATGGGAGCCTAAGGTTACGTTTGAAGAATTGATAAAAATAATGGTAGATGCAGATTTTGAGTTGATAGGTCTTGATCCGCCTGGTGAAGGTAAAGTCATATTAAGCAGTAAAGAGATTTACTGGACAACCAACCGAGTAACTATAATATAGGTTTTTTCAGGCAATTATTATCTGATCTTTTCCTCTTTTCATTAAATATGAAAATTGATTCAAAAATATATGTGGCAGGTCACAAAGGACTGGTAGGCTCTTTCCTTGTACGGAAGCTCCAACACAAAAAATATAATGACCTCATTACAAAAACACATTCTGAACTTGACCTCACGAGGCAAGCCGACGTAGAACTCTTCTTTGAAAGAACAAAACCTGAATATGTTTTTTTAGCTGCAGCAAAAGTTGGCGGTATACTGGCCAATAACACATATAAGGCGGAGTTTATCTATAACAATATAGCAATTGCCACAAATATAATACACACTTCATATAAATATGGAGTAAAAAAACTTCTAAACCTTGGGTCTTCCTGTATTTATCCGAAATTTACATCGCAGCCTATGAAAGAGGAAAATATACTTACTGGGTCATTAGAACCTACGAATGAACCTTATGCTATAGCAAAAATTGCCGCTATTAAATTATGCAGATATTACAATGAGCAATATGGTACAAATTATATATCAGTCATGCCGACAAATATATATGGCCCAAACGATAACTTCAATCTTGAAACCGCACATGTTATTCCGGCACTTATAAGAAAGTTTCATCTTGCCAAGCTTATGAGAAATCAGGACTTTAACGGAATAAAAAATGATTTTCAGTGTCATCCTTTGGGATTCGAATTAGAAAGAAATATAATTCCTGAAAGAAATGAAACCCTTGTCAATACTCTAGATAGACTCGGCATTTCTGCAGAGCATGTAACGCTATGGGGGGCTGGAAAACCATACAGAGAATTTTTATATGTAGATGATCTTGCGGATGCATCTGTTTATCTAATGGAAAATTATGATTACGAGGCTATCGGTGAATTTATAAATGTTGGCACAGGTGAAGATATTAAAATAAAAGATCTTGCAGAACTTATAAAAGAAATAGTCAGCTATGAGGGCGAAATAAAATATGACCTTTCAAAACCTGAAGGAACACCAAGAAAACTCCTTGATGTATCAAAAATAGAATCTCTTGGATGGAAACCTAATATAGGTTTGAGATCCGGGATACAAACGACATACAACTGGTATGTTAGAGAAACTTCTTTTCCCCAATCATGAAGAAGTAAATTTAGAATGGAAAATAAAATTAAGAAAAAATTATCTATTGTTATCCCAGTCGCAAATGAATCTGAAACTTTGGAACGCTTTTATAAAGAAGTTGCAGAAAACATCGCACAATTTGCAGATAAACTGGAGATAAAAGTTCTTTTTATTGTTGACAACGCAAGTAAAGACAACACCCGCGAAATTGTTGAAGCCCTCTCTACGCAAGATCAGCGGGTACATCTTATCTGGGCTCCGCAGAACAGGTCAGTAGTAGATGCATATTTGATAGGTTTCAGAACTGCAATTGAAGACAAATCTGATTTTGTTTTGGAAATGGATGGAGGATATACACATTTGCCTCATGAAATACCACTTTTCGTAAATAAGCTGATCGAGGGTTATGATTGTGTTTTTGGAAGCAGATTCATTAAGAATGCCAAAATGAAAGCAAGCTTTAAAAGATTTTTTTTCAGTAGAGGCGGCACCATCATCGCCAATGCTTTATTGGGGACGAAACTGACAGACACCACCTCCGGATTCGAAGCTTTCAAGGCAGATATTCTTAAAACCATTATCTCAAGGAAGATGGTTTCAACCGGACATTTTTTTCAAACAGAAATTCGTTTTAGAGCCAAAAATCTCTTTTACACTGAAGTCCCGATTAATTATACTAATCCAGTTAAAAGGGTCCCTCGCAAATATGTTCTGAATGCGCTTTGGGGCCTTTTGGTATGTTTTATTGAGAGAGTGAGAGGCGTGGCATATGAGTAGCAAAGCAGTTGTTATAACAACCATTCAATATCCTACCAAAGCTGTTAATGATATATGCAGACAGTTGGGGGATTCTTTTAATATTGTTATTGTTGGAGATAAAAAATCGCCTCAAGACTTCTCTGTAACTAATGCCGGTTACCTTAGTATTAAAGATCAAGAGGCTTCCGGATTAAAACTTGCTGCTGCCCTTCCCTTCAACCATTATGCCAGGAAAAATATCGGTTATCTAATCGCTATAAAAGATGGGGCAGAACTTATACTTGAGACTGATGATGACAACATTCCATATGAAGATTTTGGAACGGATCTTAAAATAATTGTAAATGGTGAGCTTATTTCTGCAAAAGGATGGTTCAACGTCTATAAAGAGTTTTCCAATGAGCATATCTGGCCCAGAGGCTTCCCTCTGGAGAAGGTCAGCAGTGAAACAAAGGCTGATAAAAATTCTTTCTCCTGTGAATGCCATATACAGCAGTTCCTTGCAGATAGAAACCCCGATGTTGATGCAGTCTTCAGGCTTATTCATCCATACAGGGATATAAACTTTTCAAAGCGCAGCCCTGTGATTCTTGACAAAGGCACTATGTGCCCTTTCAACTCTCAGAATACTGTCACCTACAAAGATGCTTTTCCTCTATTATATCTGCCCTCTAATGTCTCTTTTCGAATGACAGATATTTGGAGAAGTTTTATTTCACAAGCAGTGATGTGGTCAAAAGGATGGCTGCTCAGCTTCCATTCATCTACTGTTTATCAGGAGCGTAACGTTCATAATCTTCTAAAGGATTTCGAGCAGGAGATACCCGGTTACCTGAATAATCAAACCATCATTGATATCTTAAATTCCATATCATTTTCTGGTTCTGTTGAAAACAGATTGTATCAGGCTTATGAGCAGCTAAGTAAAGATGAAATAATCCCGAAAGATGAATTAAAGCTTGTTGAATACTGGCTTGAAGATTTGGGAAAGATATAATCATAGTGTAAAGATTTCTCTCTGTAACAGATAATACTCTTCTGTGTAATAAAAATTATATTCTTATCCAAGCATGATAGTGCTATTTTAATATTATATAATTAATAATGCTCTTCAATTCTTTTCAATTTGCCGCTTTTTTTATTATTGTTTACACCCTTTATCTCCTACTTAATAATAAGTGGCAAAATAGAATGCTGCTTGTGGCAAGCTATGTTTTCTACGGAACATGGAACTGGAAGTTTTTATCGTTAATATTTATATCAACAACTTTTGATTACATCTGCGGTATAAAAATACATGAATCAACAGAGATAAAAAAGCGAAAAGCATTTCTATTCCTAAGCATATTAGGTAACCTATCTATTTTAGGATTTTTTAAATATTATAATTTCTTCGCAAGCAGCCTCGGCGGCCTACTCGATTACTTCGGCGTTTCCGTGGAATTAAGCATTTTAAATTTTATTCTTCCAGTCGGCTTGTCATTTTATACTTTCAAGGCAATGAGCTACGCTATTGATATTTATAGAAAAGAGATAGAGCCTGCTAGGAAATTCTTGGATTTCGCACTTTACGTTTCTTTCTTCCCTCAACTTATCGCAGGTCCAATAGAAAAGACTAATCAGCTTCTCCCACAAATAGTGGCCACCAGAAAACTGAAGTTAACATGGTTTTATGAAGGTTGTTATCTCATATTCTGGGGATTATTTCAAAAAGTATTTATTGCGGATAACTTAGCGAGGATAGTCAATCCTGTTTTTGCCGGCCCAACTTATAACGGCGCTACAGTACTTTTAGCGATATATGCTTTTGCGTTCCAGATTTTTTGTGACTTTGCTGGATACAGCAACATAGCGAGAGGGCTCGGAAGACTAATGGGATTCGATATAATGGTCAACTTCCGCATGCCTTATTTTTCAACAAATCCCCGCGAATTCTGGCAAAGATGGCATATCAGCCTGTCTACCTGGCTTAGAGACTATCTTTACATACCCTTGGGAGGCAACCGAAAAGGCGTTATAAGAACATGTAGAAATTTATTCTTAACTATGCTGTTAGGAGGACTCTGGCATGGAGCGGCATGGACTTTTGTAATTTGGGGGGCATATCATGGAATACTGCTGGTTTTACAGAGAATATTTCAGCCTCTTATAAAAACTTTTTCCTTCCACAACATAATTATAACCAAGATATGGCATTTAATACGTATCATATTCTTCTTTCAGGTAATATGCGTTGGGTGGCTCATATTCAGAGCACGATCCATTTCACAGGTACTTGAAATGCTAAATAGCTTATTCTTTAATTTTTCAATCACTCCAGATGTTATTCATATGCTTTTTTATTTTATATTTTTTATATTTTTCCTATTAACAATTCAAATATTTCAGTATATTTATGATGACCTTATGGTTGTATTAAAGTGGCCTACATATGCCAAAACCTCTTTTGTTTTGATTATTTCATATTTATTCATATATGTAATGGCGCTTGGCGAAGATGCTTTGATTGGAGGCGGTCGTGATTTTATCTATTTTCAATTTTAAAAACAACGTAAGTGATATAAAAAATATTATTTCAAAACATAATATGACACTTTGTCTTTATAGCGTAATTTATCTGATACTTACATATTACTTAATTACTAGCGGGATTGCAGAATTTAATATAATAGCTTTTGGGGGAATTTGTCTGCTATCAATATTCGTTATTCATAAAAAATATCGTTCTATATATTCAATTATTTTTATTTCAGGAATTGTTTTTTTAACTGTTGGGGAAGTCTATTTTAGATTAAACTATTTTGGACTGGACGGAATAAGGCACTTCCAAAGATATATTCCAACAGATGCAGGCGATCCATTAACTTACGCTAATATTGAGCATGATAATAATTCATTTACTGGATTGAAAACTGGTTCCACAGGAATTTTAAAAGGCAAAACATTTTATGTTAATAATTTAGGGTTTAGAGATAAAGACAGGTCTTTCATAAAAGACAATAATACAGTCAGGATCATAGTTTGTGGATCTTCAACTTCAATGGGTTCAGGGGTTGAACAGGGGGACGCTTACGCAGGACATTTAGAAAGAATACTCAATGAAAACAATAAGGATCCCTTAATCAATTATGAGGTAATTAATCTTGCTATTGCGGGCTATGGCATGGATGACGTAATAAATGTTTTGTCAACATTTGGCATGAAATTCGATCCGGATATAATACTGATCGATGCTTATGGGTGGGGTAAAACTGGATTTCACAAGACTCAGGAATTTAAGGGAAATAAGGTAGACTTGATAAAGATTATTTTACATAGGCCATATTCAGAATTCTTTTTTGTTGGAGCCATTGCTAATGAATTCATGCTTCGAATAAAAGAAAGAGTTATTAACGTTTCAATAAGCAAAATAAAGAATTTTTTCATGTTTGATTATGAGAGAAAAATATATAAAGAAATACCAATTGTTGATACGCGCCAATTTATAATACTTCAATCCATGTCAAATTATTTAGCTCCGGAAGAGACGATAAACTACTATTTGGATCAAATAAACAAAATCGTATCAGAGAAAAGAGTTTTTTTAGTTGCATTACGCCCAATGAAATTCTTCAATGAAAAGCTTGGAGTTAGCAGTGAGTTAGTAAAATTATCCCAAAAATATGGATTTGGCCTTGTTGACACATATAATGAAGATTACGGCTCCAATGAAAAGGAAGCAATTATTTATGTCGGCGACAGGCATCCCAACAGTAAAACACATAAAATATATGCAGAAAGTATTTATAAAACAATAATGCCGTCAATTGAACAAATAATAAAATCTAACAATAAAACAATCCCCAAAGACCTGGCTGAGTTAAAATAATAGCGCTTTCATTTGTTTAAGTTTTCGACCTTAAATAATCTTTACTGAAATAGATATGCTTACTTAAACTCTATGTCAATACAAGTTAATACAAACAGAGAAATAACATCATACCTGAAAGGGCTTGCCATCACATCTGTATTAATTAACCATTTTATTAATTTATATTTTACGGAAGGATATCGAGGATATGCAAATGGAATAATCGCATTGTTCTTTATCGTAAGCGGATATGGCATATTCCATTCTCTACAAAAAAACAAAGTGATAACTCTCAGTAGTATCACTATATATTTTCACAATCGTATCGGTCGGATAATTCCGCTTTTTTGGCTCTCTTTATCTCTATCATACTTTGCTGTTCACAGGCTATGCCAACTTAGAAATTATTTTCTAATCCCCCCATTTTGCCACCTTGATCAAGTTTATATATTCATAACATTACTTTTTCAGTGTTACCTGGTTGCGCCGTTTCTTTATCTTTGTCTCAATAAAATTGGATTAAAGAAATACATAATAATTAATTCATTATTAATGTTGTTGGCTTATCTGTTTTATATCAACACATCATTACGAGAAAACCTATTCCCTTTTGTCTATAGACGATTCTTCTTAGGACATATATTTCTTTTTTCGTTCGGCATTGCTTTGCCTTCCATAATTTCACGATACCAAAATAAATTCAATGATAAGCGTCTACTTTATATATCATTAATATTCTTTTTACTTGCGATAAATTTCAACCGAAACACATTTGAAATTACAGCGACCTATATTGCGCCATTGTTAATAATATCTGCTTTAAGTTTTTGTCTATGTCTTATTGCGATAAATCCGAAATTGCCCCTTAAGAAGATATTTATAGTACTAGGTAATTATTCATACTCCGTATATCTTTTTCACCTCTTCTTCTACAAAAGCTTATTCAAATTAGGAGTAATAAAATACGGGTGGTATCCGGGGATATTTATCACTTTAATCTTATTACCAATATTTATCTACTGCTGTATGATTTTAGAAAAGTCCTTCAACAGGTTTTTATTTTACAAAAAGACATCCTGTTCTTAATTCAATATCATTTTAAAAAATCATTATTTATTTCAATAGGAACACTGTTTTTAGGAACATAAATATATTCAGGCCTCCTTTTAAGCCCTGCAACAGGATAAAAGACATCTTCGCTATCAAATATTTTTCTTTCAACTTTGTAATATTGTTCAATATAATCTTTCTGAAACGGTTCAAAGTCGCTGAGGATCACAGAGGCATATCTCCTCTCCTGAATATTCTGTCTAATTTCGGCAAGCAGTGTCCCCTTAACCTCTATCGCATTGCTTCTAATGACATCGTTAATACTCATTGAAAATGCATATCCATTCTTCCCGGCAAGCGTCGGCAAATACCCATGCTCAGGCATAAATAGCTCGCCTTTTATTTGCGACATTATATTAATAAATTTCCTGCCCGCCTCTAAATCTTCTTCGGTCGGAATTTGCCGCATAGGATTATATTTAAGCAGATAAAATTGAAAAGTGCACAATAAAAGAAATGATGCCATTAATAAATTCCGTTTGTTTGTGGAGATAGCCGTTATAAATTGAGAAACTGTATGGAATGCAAGTCCAAACAGAATGGAGATGGCCGCATAAGCTGGCAATAAAACATTCTCAGCGCCTCCAACATGTATCCGGCTGCCCCAGGATGCACCTATCATGCTGGCTGCCATTAAGAAATAAAAAAAAATAGTTTCTTTGTCACAAGAGAACAACAATGTAAGTAAATAAACCAGTCCCATAATAAATGCAATGGACAGATGAGATAATATATCCTGCGTCCAGAAGGTTGTAAGCATTCCCATATCCATAGGATGCTGTTTCGGAAGATCAAAAAGATAAAAGTTATACCATCCTTTATGAATATAATTAAGAATCAAAGTGCTTCCGCCCATTAGTAACAGCGAGCTGAATATAAAGAAATTAGCTGAACGCCTGTCCCGCAAAAAAGAATAAAGCATCATTGGCAAAGCAATTAACAATGCAGTTTGTTTTGTCAGGAAAGAAAGTGAGATAAATACTCCCGCAAGGACGAGTGAGCCGGATGAGTTTCGGAATCTGATCAAGTAAAGGGCTATCAGCAGCAAAAACAGAAAGAGGTTATCTACCCTTGCAATATCAAACCATGAACTGCTTATCTGGAAAGTAGCCGCAAACAAACAGGATGCCAATACGCCTGCAAAACTGCTTGTCGTCTCCCGTTTGACGATGAGATAAATTGTAATGAAACTACCGAGTGATGAGATGAAAGAAACCAGTCTCAGCGGAAAAAATCCTATTCCGGTAATCTTTGAAATTGCAGCAGCAACATAAAAATATAAAGGGGCATATATTGATGCTACGAATTCGATGGACGGGCTTGTATATAATTTTTGCCCATTAAGAATCCTCAGTACATGATCAACCATGGATCCTTCCTGCCATTCAAGTTCAAAAGGATATCGGATACGGTAAAACACAAGAATTAAGAAAATAATAATGTATAGAACCGCACCTGCCAATAATACTTGCCGTAAAACTTTAGATGTCAGTTCCTGATAATTGGTTTTCATCCTGAAAGATGTTTTTAGGTGCACTTCACTATTATTCTCGGTTGGCATATAAGGCTCAAAAGCTTATATGTCTAAGACAAATTAAACCGCTTTCTTAATACAAGCTTCATCATTTTAAAGCCGGTCTTTAGGATACCAATTTTACTGCCTGAATGTTTTGACTCTCCTCCGATGCGGGGCCTGTAACTTACAGGTATCTCAATGACCTTTTTACTGGCACGGAGTATTTCAACCATCATCTCCGGAGAAAACTCAGGCCCTTCGCCTTTAAGGTTATCACGAATGGTCAAGTACGCATCTCTCCAGATGCCGCGATATGTGCAGCCAAGATCCGTAAAACGGGGTTCTTTATTCCACCATAACAATTCAACCAGTTTTGCTGCAAACACATTCCCCCATCTGAGAAAAGAATCCATGTTGGCCCCCTGCTCTATCATCTGCCTGGTGGTCCTCGTCCCTATCACCATGTCAGCATCTTTAAGGTATTCCAGTATCTTTGGGAGATCATGCGCTTTAAAAGAAGCATCAGCCTCTACAAGGATAAAAATATCTCCTGACGCATTATCCATTCCTTGCTTCAATGCGTCGCCATATCCTTTCAGTTCTTTTGATATTACTTTGGCTCCTTTCTCTCTGGCAATAACAGCAGTTTTATCCTTCGAACAATTCTCCATAACAAGCACCTCATCAACCATGTTTTTAAATTCGTCTATAACATGCCCGATTGAAGCTTCCTCATTATATGCAGGTATGATTACGCTTACCTTGTAATCCTTGAGAGTCGCTCCCCTGCATATATAAACTGCTTTATTGACATCATCAAAAGTATTAAGATTCGTATATTCTCCCTTTAAGAAAAACGGATAAACTTTGTCTTCATTTTTTGCAATATTATTTATCACATCAGTCAGCTCCACACGGCTGGTCTCATGAGATGGTTCTGTTTTTTCTATGTAATCAAAGATAAGAGGCGTGAACAGATAGGTGCCGCAGCCTGCGAAGTTGTTCTCAACTATCTTTGGCTTTTCCTGCAATGATACAATCTTGTTATTCTCTATCTTTATAGAATAGTTTTTCCTGATGATCGTAGTATCTCCGGTAATTTTTACTCCGCAGACTGCGTTAAAATCCGTGTTTGAGAATTTCATTAATTCCTCATGATTGGAGTTAAGATAAAATTCATCTGCTAGCATGACAACAAATTTTGTTTTTATGTAATCCTTTGCCAGATAAATGCCTTTTGCCAAACCGCTATTTATATCTTTACAATCTATATACTCTATTTTTATTCCAAGACCTGAACCATTGCCGAATTTTTCCTTTATCATTTCGCCGAGATGCCCGGTTATAATATAAACTGTCTTTATCCCCAGCTTGTCCCTCATGATTTCGAGATTCCTCTGCATAAGGGATTTACCGCCGATCTCAATGAGCGTCTTGGGCATTTTTGTGCTGTAAGGATACAGTCTTAATCCCTGTCCGGCTGCAGGTATCAATCCAACATTAAACATGTGCAATTCCTTTTCTAAACATTTTAATATAAAGTTCTACAATTCTATCCGATAATATCATAACCAAATCAACAGTAAAATGGGTTACTGAGGTATAAATTCTATTTACAACTTCGTTTTGTTAAATATTTTTGGCGGGATACTCCTGATAACGAGCATGATCCACCTCCAGAACCATGGCAAATAAACTACTTCTTTTCCCTTTGACATCGCCTTATAAATGCCTTTGGCAACTGCGGCCGGTTTTGCAAATAAAAGCCCTTTTTCATAATCCACAGTCATTGGCGTATCTACAAAACCAGGCTTAATCGTAATTACTTTAACGCCTGACTTACAAAGACGATGCCTTAAGCCTGATAAAAAGACCGTGAGAGCGCCCTTTGCAGAGCCATAGACATAATTACTCTGCCTGCCACGGTCTCCGGCAACAGATGAAATAACGGCAATAGTCCCTTTACCCTGCTTCTCGAAATGATTAGCAATGTAATTGAGTAACACAGCAATGTTAGTGAAATTTATATGTATGGCTTTCTTAGTCTCATCAGCATTTGCCTCACATTTATTTTGATCCGGTAAAGAGCCGTGCGCGACAAGCACACTGTCAAGGCCGGGGAATTTTTTGAGGCAGTTATCTATAGCTCTTATAGCTGAATCATCATCTAATGCATTAAAAGCAGAATACCAGACATCATTAGCTCCCCTGACCTTTAAATCATCTGACAGACGTTTTAAATCAACCTCATCCCTTGCGCATAAGTATAACGATACACCGTCTTTTGCAAAAAGCTTTGAGGTTTCATATGCGATTGCAGATGTAGCGCCAAAAATTAAAATACTGGATGGATTAGCCATTATTCTCTCCCCTTATCCTTCTGTAAAAACTCGATGAAAACCTGGGATCAATATATTTTTTGAAGTTCTCAAAATCAGGATATGAACTCTGGAATGTTTCAGGTGCCATACGGGCGTCCTTTGCAGGATAAAGCCTGCCGCCGGAATTAATGACAACCTTATCCAGCCTGTCAAAAAGCGAGAACAGGCGCCCGCCCACATTTGGAAAATCTACCGCCAGGGTTATTCCGGGCATTGGGAACGAAAGCATCCCACAGGGTGGAATACTGCCAAACTCCTTTAGAACAACAAGAAACGAACTAAGTCCGCTTTTTATAATTTCACTTAAAATAGTCCGAATCGCTTCATTCTCTTCTGTAAAAGGCACTACACCCTGCCACTGCAGAAAACCCCTATTCCCATACATACGGTTCCAGTGATTTATGCCGTCCAGAGGATAAAAGAATGGGTCATAATGCACAATCTTCTTCTCATGTTTTTTAATCTGCTTATGGTAATACAACATATTAAACAATTTAACTGTTGCGGCGGACAACAAAAATGAAGGAGCATCCACCGGGAAGGTCTTCCATGAGGAAACACTATGAGATATCTTTGATGCATCAGTTTCCGTAGTGTTGGAATGATTGCCCCTCATAAATATGCCTCGTATGTCAGCGCTGTTAATACAATCCAGCCATGAAACAATATATTTATAATCAGTTGCAGATTCGCGGGAGATACTGAAAAACTCATTGAGATTGTTGAATTTAATGGATTCCATTTCAATATACGGCCCTTTTATCGGTTTCAGCGGCAACTCAGCCCATGTAATAACTCCGGTTAAACCAAGCCCGCCTATCGTAGTTTTAAACCAGTCCGGATTGGTTTCCCTGCTGCAGAGGAGCCTTGTCCCGTCTGATCTAAGCAGTTCAAAGCGGATCACTTGATTTCCAAAAGTGCCTGCAGTGTGGTGGTTCTTCCCGTGTATATCATTGGCAATAGCGCCGCCGACTGTAACGAATTTAGTCCCGGGCGTTACCGGCAAAAACCAGCCTCTCGGCACAAAGGTCTGAAGTATTTCATCAAGGGTAACCCCTGCTTCACATTTAAGGATCCCTGTATTTTCATCGAAGGCATAAAACTTGTTAAGCCATTTTGTCGAAAGCAGATAACCATCCTCATTAAGGCATGAATCTCCATAACTCCGCCCCAAGCCTCTCGGCAAAATCAGGGAATCAGATGATTGAATCAAATCATTGATTTTATCAACACATTGCGGGGCAAACATCCCAAGGTGCGACACCTTTGGAAATCTTCCCCATGATTCAAAAAACAAATCATTTCCCATATCGCCTCAATGAGTAATCCTCTTGTTGACACGGTCTATATTGTCTGTGATCAATTGCAAAAGACGCTGCGCTGTCTCAGGGTTACTTAAATAAAGGTCATTGTTCTCATCAGGGTCATTCTTCAGGTCAAAAAGCAATGATTTCTTGTTATCCAGATAATTAATAAGCTTGTAATCTCCATCCCACACTGCCACTGTCCCTTTGTCAATATGACGGCTGCCGATCACAGGGTTATTGCTGAATTGCATGGAAAAAACCGGCTGAGACTGCATGGTTTCCCCGTTCAAAAGAGGAAACAAAGACCGCCCTTCCATCCATGGCGGTATTGAAATGCCTGCAAGTTCAAGTATAGTAGGAGCAACATCAGTATGTTCAACCTTCATATCAATTGTCCTGCCTGCCGCTTGCCCCGGCAATTTTATTATCAGAGGCACATGTACCAGGGATTCATAAAGATGCGTGCCCTTGTGAGCCAGCCAGCCATGCGAAAAACTTTCCCCGTGATCTGACAGCAGAATAATAACCGTATTGGATAAATCTAATTTCTCTGCAATGCCTGATATAAATGTTTTAAATTGCTGGTCAGAATATAAGACAAATTCATCATAGCGTTTCCTCAATATGTCCACATCAGGCTGCAATTGAGGCGCATATGCACTGCCGAGCATCTCTATCTCTGACTGCTTCTTGTCTGAATTATATTTTTCCGCATCGCCGAACATGCCCATATACGGTTCCGAAGGCAGGTAGAAATCATGCGGCGGAAAAACGTGCAGCCATGCGAAAAATGGAGTCTGTGATTTGTCTTTCTCACGCTGCCTTTCAGAAATAAATTTCAAGAATTTATTATAAACAATATCCGGTGGGACATCAGTGACATGAGACTCGGGGCGGAAAGAGTTTATCTTTTTCGCAAAAACATTCCTTTCAAAAATCCATTCCTTCACAACTGGTTTATTAAGGAAAAATCCTTTCAGAATATCCATCCACCATTCCGGAGGTAACCAGAAGGTATGTGCTTTGTCTCTTAACAAAAATGGATCTTTAATCCCCAAAGTGTCAGGATGTGCAAAAGGATTTTGAACAAAACTGTATACATCATATCCCGAATCCCTCAATAACGCTGGAAGATTGTTATCGTAATTTTCAAAAGGATGATAGTAAATTAAATGCCAGACCCCATGGGTCCACACCCTTTGCCCGGTCATAATACTCATCGCAGCAGGCGTCGTCCAGTTAGCCGCCGCATATGCCCTGTTAAAAACTGCTGCGGTCTTAGCCCATTCTGAAATAAACGGCGTTGTCGGGCGTTTATATCCGTACAACTGCATGTCGCGCGCAGCCAGCGTATCCATTATAATAAAAATAAAGTTGGGTCGTTTACTGCTTGCGCCGGCGTTGAACTGCGAAACATCTTGTGAAATATTGTCAGCTTTGCGTCCAGCCTGAGAAGATTCTCCTCCCATAAAAGAAAGAGGAACTGCAACAAATAAAAATAAACCAAAAATCCATATCAGAGGCGTGATGCGGCTGTTTACTTCATAGACTATTTTTTCTATATATTTATATCCAAACCAGATAATAACTGCCGATATCAAGACTCCAATTGTAATAATTACCAGACGGTTTATACCGAAAGATCCGCTAAAAGAAAAATTACTGAAGTATGTCCTTTTAATATATTGCGGGACTATTACCAGAAATAGAAGGAATATTACATGTTCAAGGCGGATATGAATGATGGATTTAGGGATTATTTTATAAATCACGTATACAATCAACCATAAAGCAACCGCTGCAATTGCACCCATAATTGTCCATAAAATATACGCAAGAGATAGATCGGGAAGAAAATCGGTAAACCGCATGTAATAAGAATACCCGTCCCATTTATAAAAACTGTCTCTGAGAAATTGGAGTGAAAATAAAAGAAAGAGGAATCGCAGAACTATTAAGAACGACTTTTTAGCTGTCAATCTTTATCCCTGTTTTTTATCAGAAAGCAACTCATTACAGTCTGATGGATTAGTATAATATTATACTACTTATTAATATTTTTACAGCTTGGTAAAAACCAATACCTGATTCTGTTCAGAAGTGATGACAGAGAAGATTAAATGAATATTACTATTCTTTAAATCCAACAATTTTTTCATTTGCTACGGCAAGGGTATGATCAATATATTTTGAAAGCCGTTCTGCTATTTCAGGCTGAACATCAGCTATATTTTTTAACTCATCAGGGTCATTCTTCAGGTTGAAAAGAAGAATTTTATTATCTTCTATATATTTAATAAGCTTATATTCTCCATCCCAAACAGCCATGGTCCCCTTCGTGATAGGATGTCCAAAAGAACGGTTTCTTTGAAAATCCACTGACAACACAGGACGGGCTGCAATTTTTTCTCCTTTAATTAACGGCAATAAAGATACCCCTTCCATCCAGTCAGGGACATTGATATCTGCAAGTTCAAGGATTGTAGGAGCAATATCTATCTGTTCAACAGTTAGATCGACTACCTTACCGCTTGTATTGCCGGGCATCTTTATTATTAGAGGTATATGCACAAGCGGCTCATAAAGATGAGGGCCATTATGAGCCAACCAGCCATGTGAAAAACTTTCTCCATGATCTGATGAAAAGATGACTATAGTATTTGTCATATCAATAACGTCATTGAGATGAGATAGAAACAGCTCAAATTGTTTGTCAGAATATAAAACAAATTCATCATAGCGCTTCCTGAGAACATTTACATCTTTCTGCTTATTAAAATCATATTCCTTATTAAAAGCAAAACCCTTCCATTGTGCCTCGTCTGAAGAGAATTTCTCAGAGTCCCCGAACACACCCATAAAAGGCGCAGGGGGCAGATATGCGTAATGTGGAGGCATGACATGCAGATAAGCAAAAAAAGGACGCTGAGTTTTTTTTTGCTTTATTTCAGACATATAGTCCAGAAATTTGTTATATACCATTTCAGCTGGCTTAGTATTAGAGTTTTCTTCAGGGCTGTAAGAAGCTATTTTTTTAGCAATAAAACTGTCATGAAAAATCCATTTATTAACAATAGGCCTGTCAGGGAATAAATTCTGAAACCTGCTATACCACCATTTTTTAGTCACTTGAAATGAAAGATAATTATCACTAAATAAAAAATCATTCTGCATCCCTAATGTGCTTGGATGCGCATTCCCATTTTGTACAAGGCCATAAACATTATAATCATTTTCTTTAAGCACCCTGGCTAAATTATGTTTATAGTTTTTAACTGGGGAATTGAAAGCGCTATACCATACCTTATGTGTCCACACTCTTTGGCCTGTCAGCAGACTCATGGTAGCAGGTGTTGTCCAGTTAGATGATGAATAAATGTTCTTGAATACCACGCCATTTTTTGCCCACTCCGATATGAAAGGCATAGTGGAACGCTCGTAGCCGTATACATCAATGTCTTTTGATGATAAAGAATCCATGATGATCAAGATTATGTTGGGACGGCTGGCTTCTTTAACATTAATCTGTAATCTATTAGAAATGTCCGTACCGGATTTGTACTCATTCTCAAAAAAGCTTTTCTTAAAAAAAGACATCGGCAATGAAATGAAAAATATGAATATAAAAAGCCACACCAGAGGCGTTATCCTGCTATCAAGGCCATAAAGTATATCGCTTATTTTTTTATTAATATTTCTACGGGCAAACAATATAACAATTGCCACAATAAAAATACCCATAAATATGATTGCTAAACGACTTAAACCGATTAACTCACTTATAGATAGAGTACTGTAAAAGGTTCGTTTTATGAATATGGGGAATAAAATAAAGATCATGAAAAAAACAAGGTATTCAAGAGATGCTGGAACAAGAGTTTCAGGAATGAGCTTATAAACGACAAATAATATAAACCATAAAAAGACTGCAATGACTATAGCTGTGATTGTCCACAAAACATAAGCCAATGCAAGTTCCGGGAGAAAATCGATAAAACGCATGTAAAAGGAATAACCATCCCATTTAAATAAGGCATCCTTAAGAAATTGAAGCGAGAATAAAATAAGAGTTATCCGGAATATTATGAGAAAAGATTTCTTAGCTGTCATTGATCTCCTTTTTCCCTGAAATATAAATGCTATCTTTCTAATTACGCAGCATCAAATTCAGTATGTTACTCCACTCACTTTATTTGACTGCATTATTTTTCTTATTCGCCTGGGAAAGATTCTCTTTGATAAATACAAGAAGTTCCTCTGCTATTTCAGGTTGATCCTTAATAATATTCAGGATCTCATCCGGGTCACTCTTTAGATTAAAAAGCAAAGACTTGTCTTCCTCAAGATAGTGTATAAGTTTATAGTCTCCTTCCCACACAGCTATAGTACCTTTGGTTATCGGCTCACCAAGAGCACGATTTTCTATAAACTGCATAGATAAAACAGGTTTGGGCTTCATAGGTATCCCTTTTATAAAAGGAAACAACGACCTTCCTTCCATCCATTCAGGCACAGGGATATCAATAAGGTCAAGTATGGTTGGTGTTATATCAATCTGCTCTGCAGGCATACTACTTACTTTACCTTCCGTATTAAATGGTAGTTTTATTATTAAAGGGACATGAACCATCGATTCGTATAGGTTAGAACCGCTATGCCCCTGATAGCCATGGTTAAAACTTTCTCCATGATCTGACAAAAGAATAATTATAGTATTTGACAGGTCGATAGCGCCTGCAAGACGTGTCATAAATATCTCAAATTGGTTATCAGAGTACATAATGAATTCATCATAACGCTTTCTGAGGATATCTACCTGTGCCTGCATCTCAGTTTTGTATTCTGTCTCAACTATTCCACTCTCCTTCAGCTCCATGTCATTAGAAAATCTGTCGGCATCACCAAACCTGCCAAAATAGGGGGGAGGTGGCAAATAAGGTTCATGAGGCGGATAAATATGAAGCCATGCAAAAAATGGTTTATTTACTTTTGCAGACGTCCCTTCCTGATTTGCCTTGGAAATGAACTCTAAAAAATAATTATAAACATTCTCTGGAGGAACAAGAGTAGAATCATTAGGCGGCCTGAATGAATTTATAAACTCCGCATAAGCATTGGTTTCAAATATCCACTCCATCACAATATTTCTATTTACAAAAAGCTTTGCTATATCGTCAAACCACCAACCGCTTGTTAACCAGTAAGTATGATAATTTTCTCTTTTTGAGAAAGCTTCCTTAATACCTAATGTTTCAGGATGTGCATACCGGTTTTGGACAAAAGCGTATACGTCATAGCCATAATCTTTTAGGACTCTAGGTAAATTGGACTCATAATTTCGGCTTGCATGGCGATTGGCAGCATACCAAACTCCATGCGTCCAAAGCCTTTGCCCGGTCATCATGCTCATAACCGTTGGACTTGTCCAGTTAGAAGAAGCGTAGATCCTGTTGAATACGATAGCATCATCTGCCCACTTCGATATAAACGGTGTTGTAGGCCTATCATACCCATAAAGAGACATATCCCTTGCTGTAAGTGCATCTAAAACGATAAAAAGAATATTTGGCCGTTTCATTTTGTTTGAGTCAGAATACGAACTTTCTTTATCTGATACTGAATGAACGTTAATGCCATTTTCATTTACAATATCAGAAGGTTCAGTTCTTAAAATTGATAACGGTATGGACAAAACAAACAAAAGAGCAAATGACCACACTAAGGGAGTAATATGAGTATTTAAGCCATCTAACGCCTTTTGAGCATTATTTATAATATATTTTCTACTGATCCAGAACGTCAAAATTGTTAAAATAAACCCAATGGCTAACAGTGAATAGTGATTTAAACCGGTATAATAAGATAAAGAAAAAGTGCCAAGTAATACTTGTTTTACAAAAATCAAAAGCAAAATACAAACAAAAAATACAGTTACCTGATCAAGGCTAATATGAAATATAGATTTCGGAATAATTCTATAAAATATGAATATAACAGACCATAAGATAACCGATAGGATTAGACCCAATACTGTCCATAAAAAGAATGCCAATGATAGATCAGGGAGGAAATCTGCAAATCGCATATAGTAGGAAAACCCATCCCACTTATAGAATGCATCTTGAAGAAATTGAAGTGAGAACAATACAAAGAATATTCGCAGTATGAAAAGAAAGGATTTTCTTCCCGTCACTTTTCCCCTTCTTTCATAGAAAATACTTTCAAACCCGGAATCCTGCCATCAGTTATCTCTTTATAACCAGGCAGGCCTGATTCACCATATACTAAATAATAATCAATATTATGGGACTTCAGTTCATGCAATAACGCTTCCCCGCTCTGATTTTTCTTGGGCACGCCATAAAAAAAAGTACCATCGTTATCCAATTTTAGATGATACGCCACTTGCAGAGCATCGCTCCACTTGTCATCTGAAGCGATATTGCCTTGAACATTATAGGCCTTCAATTTTTCAAACAAGGCATAATTATCTTCGCCCCTGGCCGGTTTCTGAATAACATTCCTCAGAGGTCCTGCAATAAACGAAAGAACAAAGAAAATTATCAAGATACTCATTCTGAGGCCGCTGAAGAATTCATTGCGAATCAATACACTGAGCACCTGCCCGCCCATGAGCAACAGCAATATATTGTCGAACCAGAAATATCTGACATTGTCAATATTGACAACAAACGGGGTCAATCCCGCCGAAAACAAAACTACGGTTGCAAGCGGATAAATAATATCACCCCGCTGGAGAAGTTTATCAAGCGGTTGGATGCAAAACAATATATACGCAATGATAATCGGTATAGATAAAAATGAGAACCACTTAACAAATACTGTCTGGATAACAATACGTGTGTTTTTCAACATGCGTTGAACAAGATACTTCGGATCGCTCGTGAGTTTTACGGTTTTAGGATAAAACTTATTCAGCATGAACGAAGGGTCATCCCATGCGCTCAGCGCAGTTTCGTAAGAAGGTTTTAAAAGTCCGGCCCAGTATACAGGATCATCTTCCTGCGTGTCTTCAAACTGGTAATCAGCCCTCACTTCCGGCCCCAATAGTTTAGACATGTAATCCCCTGCTGTTCCGAATGTAAAAGAGCCATATTTACTGCTTATGAGGTAAACCCATACACCGCTGACCATGAAAAACACAACCAGGCCCACAACGGCATTCCTAAAGACATTTTTCTTTTCTATTGCCGTCTTGCATCTTAGAAAAAAGAGAGCGTTCAACATTAAAAAATGCGCGACAAAAAAAGGAAAGGCATAATTTTTACTGAAATACGCTAATGAGCCCAGCACCCCGCATAATAAACCATTCTTTACCCTGTCAGGATACTTGTTATCAAAGATAATGACTGTATAATAGACAAGAAAACACAAAGCAAGCATATCAGGGAAAAGATATGTTGAATAATACAGAAGAATCGGGACAAGAGCCAGCAGCAGGGCATTTCTGATGCCGTCGGCAATATTGAATTTATACGACAACGCCTTTGCCCCTATCAGGATAAACAGCCCAGTGACTAAATTCAGAGCCCGAAAGGCAAAGACAGGCGTCATTCCCAGCTTAATAAACGGCACCATCAACCATGAAATAAGCGGTGGGAAGAATCCATTTACAGCGTTGTGAAAATGACCCCTTGAATATTCCAGAGCCACGGTTAAATATCCGATCGTGTTTGCGTTTAATCCTTCATATCGGTAATACCATTGCAATATAATGTCTGAGACCAGGTATATGACAATAACCAATATCAGGTTAAAATTAAAAAACTTATTTTCCTCTGTAATTCTTCCCTTTTCCATATATGAACAGATTGTATTTTAATATATTACCGGCAATATTACTATTTAATACCAATATGGTTAAATATATTCTTAGTGATGATTAAATAAGTTTAGAATCCATCCCGGCAATAGTCACCACATTACTAATGGCAGAAATATAGTTAGCTAACGTATAATAGATAATACAACTGTGACAATCTCAATCAAAAAAATAGTTCTTAATAGTACCTAATAATTATCTGATAATAAATATGCGTATTCATTTTTTAACCATTATAAACTAGTTGTAATATGATTAATATGTATCCAGATAAGATAAAAAAATGCAGTAGCATTTCATTGTTTTTTCCTGCTTATAATGAAGAGGCAAATATTGCCAAGAGCATTAACCAAGCACTTACAATTTTACCTCAGTTTGCTGAACAATATGAAATTATTGTTGTAGATGATGGCAGCAAAGATAAAACAGCTGAAATAGTTCAACAAGTAGCATCAAAACATCCCCAGGTCAGACTTATTCAGCACGATACAAACGTTGGATACGGAGGGGCGGTCAAATCAGGCATCTATGGATCCAGGTTCGACCTTATATTCCTATGTGATGCTGACCTGCAATTCGATCTTACAGAGATGCCAAGAATGTTGGAGTGGATAAATGAATATGATTTAGTGGTTGGTTACAGGGTAAAGCGCAAGGATCCTTTCCATAGACGCGTCAATGCGTTATGCTGGCACTTGTTGATACATATTTTACTAAGTCTTAAGGTGAAAGATATTGATTGCGCATTTAAATTATTCCGCAAATCAATTTTTCAAAACATGAAACTTTCTTCAAATGGTGCAATGGTGAGCACTGAAATACTTGCACAGGCAAGATCATTTGGCTACAAAATAAAAGAGATTCCTGTCAGCCATTATCCCAGGTTAGAAGGGGAACAATCCGGCGCAAATCCCAAAGTGGTCTTTAAGGCTTTCCGTGATCTTTTTAAATTTTACAGAGAAATGAAAAAGTCAGGGAAAAATCATTAAACTGAATTAATAGCTTAGTGCTAACAGACACCAGATGACTTTAGTGAAGATTGTTTTTTTAATAAATCTTAAATAATACCCGCTTAAATCAACTTTAGCAGAGAAGAATATTCAATATACCTCCCCTTTATATAAGTATCTGCACCAATACATTCAGTTTCCAATCCAGGGTGTGTTACTATTTCAGCATCCTCATCTTTAAGCTTAGTTAACAAATCCATTAATAACCCTGAATAATTACCTCTCAAAGCTAAGGGCATTAGGAAAAGATTATTACTGTAATGGATTTCGGATTTATCCAACTTCATTTTCATCAATACACCTAAAGAATACAGTAAAATCATCTTCGGTATCTGCGCTAAAAAACCATGCCTAATCAATGAACGTAAATAATACAGGTAATACTTCCTTTCCATTGTAAGACAGCGTATAGATTTTATGCCATTATTCTTTGCATAAAATATCAACGCATTAAGTATTCTGGGAACTATATGAACATGTTTATGAGTATCCAGATATAAAACCTTAATGCCTTTTGATTTCAGCAGATCATGCTGATACTTGATCACGTCTATCATATGCCCAGCTTTAAATTTATTTATGAATATAAAAAAAAGCAGCCTAATAAGGCTGATTTGTGGTGGGGTACTAATTATAGCGCCTTTCATCGGAACTGCAAAATCGATATGCAGTCCTGTTTCTGCTTTTTCTATATCAGTCGGTACATACGTACAAATATCACTTGCCATGACACTTGTTTTAGAAATAATATTCCTGCTAATAAGGTCGGAAATAGCGTTATTAATTTCAAGAGACATGCCGTAATCATCAGCAATAATTCTAACACCCATAAGTACTATCTCTTATAAAACCCTAAAATACGTTTAAATAAAATCCTAAAAAGGTCAAGTGACATTATAAATATCTGCTTTACAAAGTTTACCGTACTCATCTCTTCGGCATAATTGAATTCTATGGGGATGGATGAGATATCAATGTTATTTTCCTTAGCGCAGACCAATATATCAACATCAAAAGTAAAACCTGATATTGTCATTTTACTAAAAATCAATTCCGCTGTATCACGATCAAACCCTTTCAGACCAGCCTGAGTATCCTCTATATTTAAATTAGTAAACAAATTTATCAGCCAGTTATAGACCCTTCCTGCAGTGTGCCTTATATATATGTATGTGAGATTTTCTGATCTTATCTTGTAAACACTGTCCCTGCGCATTCGATTTGCAATAACTATTTTCTTCTTGCGATAAACCAAAGCATTAACAAGGTCTTTTATATTATTAAATGAATACTGCAAATCACAATCGGTGAAGACGATATATTCTCCTTTTGCTTCTTCAAATCCCCTTTTTATGGCTAGCCCTTTGCCTACATTTTTCTCAAGGTTTAAATATTTAATCGATGAAACATCTTTCTGGTCTCTTATGAATTTCTCAACCATAGCATGCGTGCCATCGGTGCTCCCGTCATTGACAGCTATTAACTCACTAATCAAACCAGATTCAGCAATATAATTGTTAAAAAGAGACAGATTGCCATAAATGAATTTTTCAGCCTGATATACAGGGAGGATATATGATATTAACGGTTTATCATTCATGATTATTCCTATTCTATCTCATTAACTTTGTTGGATAATGCCTCACTCAATACAACGGCACCTTCTGAAGTTAAATGATATATATCTTTGTACATATTGTTTTCGTTAAGGATATTTTGGGCATAAAAAACAATAAGTTCTGGATACTCTTTCTTTAAAGAGTCGAGAAATTCATCAAGCTCTTTAAAATACACATATTTTTTAAATTCATCATAAATAACCGGGGGGAAAACAGGAACGTAATATATAGGAGTTATATTATTCTCCTTGGCAAGGTCTAAAATGGCCTTTAAGTATTTATAGGAAAAAGGGGATATTGTCAAGTTTGTGACATCATCTTTTATTGAAAACGAGTTATATTCATCCATGAATCTTTCATTAACTCTGTCACTATTATATATTCTTTTTTCGCCAGGGTGCGGATAATATCCCTTGCCATCATAAATCTGTTTGACAACTTCATTAATCTGGGCCTTATTGAGAAAGTTAAAAGAAAAAGGGGCTTTAATAAAATCTTTAAAACGGGCCTGATGCTTTAAGGAAGGGAATATATATTTAACACCTTGAACTATACCGAACTCTTCTATGAATTCCCTGACATTCCCATTTTTTAAGCTTGCCAAATGATTGATTGCATCTTTGCTATAATCGGATTTAGTTACAGGGTATGTTGTATAAGGCACAAAACCGATAACGACATATTTTGGTTTAGTTGAGTGTGCCTTAATATAGTTCTTGAAAATCAAATAATACCCTATGAGCTTCTGGTTACCGGATAAAGCAAAATTAAAACTGCGCAATCCGGTATTCTCTTCAATCACCCGTGGGATAAAACCGTTCAGGCTATGTGAATCTCCCAAGATTAAGAGATCAAAATTATTTTCTTCTGATAGAGCAATCTCATTCTTGATCTTAAATTGTAATCCAGTCAATAATGCCATATGCGGATTGTAAAAATAATTATCAAAGGTAAAATTGACAAGTTCCAAGAGAAGTATAAGAATCAAGGCAATTATAAATCCCTTTGGGAGTTTATTAAAATTGGAAGTAAACAAATTCTTTTCCACCTTCAACCCCAAAGATAATTACCAGATAAAAGCATATAAAATAGAATGTCGCCCTTGTTAAGGTATTCCATTGTAAAACAATCATCAAATCATTCTTCTTAAACTGAATACTCTCTACTATAAGTAACAATAAAGCAAAAGAGATTATCTTCCCCGCTGTTATAAAAGAGAAATCAGCCAGCCTGAAATTAAAGATCAAACTGTTTAGCATACTGCATATTTGTGAGATCGATTCTGCCCTGAAAAGTAAAAATCCTACTGCAGTTACATGAAACATGAATACTATGCTTACAATCAGCCAAATAATGTTTAAACCCGGGTTTCCGGTTTTCATAATCTTTGCAACTCTGGGTTGAAAAACATGATAAAGAACAAGGTGGCCTCCATAATATATCCCAAAAATAATAAAATGCCACGCAGCACCATGCCATAATCCAAGCACAAACATTGTAATCATCAACGTCACATACAATCTCATCTTCCCCTGAATATTTCTTAGACTTAAAAATAATGGAGTATATATATAATCTCTTACCCAATTGCTCAAACTTATATGCCACCGCCTCCAAAAATCTGCCACATTGGAAGAGAATAAAGGCAGGTTGAAATTATTTATCATGTCAAATCCCATGACTTTGCCAAGCCCTATTGCAATAAATGAATAGCCCGCAAAATCACAGTAAAGTTGAAATACATAAGCATACATAGAAAGCAAAACCTCTGTGCCATTGTAAATGGCCTGTGTCGAGTATACGGGATCAACAATGCTTCCCATGTTATCTGCAATAAACATCTTTAAAAACAAACCCCAAAATATTAAAAAACTGCCTTTATAAAACTTGTCATAAGTTATTTCTCTTGGCTTAAGAATCTGAGGCAGAAGGCTGTCTGCACGGTCAATAGGACCGGATAAAAGAGACGGGAAAAATGCTACAAAAAGTGCATATTCAGGAAACTTTCTTGTCGGTTTAATCTGTTCCCAATATATGCCAATTGTGTATGTCATAGTCTTGAATGTATAAAAACTGATTCCAACAGGAAGAATTATATTGAAAAAACGAGGTTCAAAAGAAAAGCCGAGAATATTAGCAAGTGCCTGTAAGTTGTAAAAAAAGAAGTTGAAATACTTGAAGATACCCAGAATACTCAGGTTGACGATTATACTAAACAACAAAAACATTTTTTTTCTTTTAATATTTAACGAACTATCAATTTGAATACCACAAAAATAATCAATGGCAGTTGATGTCAGAATCAAGGATAAAAACCTCCAGTCCCATGCAGCATAAAATGCATAGCTGGCCATAAGCAGCATCCTGTTCTGCCACTTATGGTTAAGCACAAGATATATACCAAAAACAAAGATGAAAAAGATTGCAAAATTTACGGAATTAAATAACATAGTAAATAGAGGAGACAGCTACTGCTTCAAAGTCTGGGGGGGGGAAATTGTTATGTCTATATATTTCAGGTAGCGTGTAAGTAGATAGTAATAAAATCACAAAGTCACTAAGCACTTAAATTCACCCCATGCCGCTTAAGACTTTCCTTTATATCTCCAACATTTTTTACGCCAACTATATCCCTTGCAGTAAATCTAATGTTATAAGCGGTCTCTAATGCTGTCACTAACAGCAGAGCATTCATAGAATCCCATGTTGCAACATTATCAGGCGAAGTTTCATCAGTGATTGTGTCTTCACCTATTTTCAACACCTCTGACAGTGTAGCATTGAACTTTTTATCTGTCATACCTTCCCGAGTCTCCAAATTTGATTATTTAGCATGTGAGATTCTGAAGATCAGGCTCCTACAAAATCAGGCCATTTTGCAGGATCTTCACCCCATCGGGCAATAAAAGCTGCCATCCAACGCTCGATCCCATATGCCAGACAGGATGTTTCAAGCTCCACACCGTCCTTATCGTATATCTTCATAGGAGTTGTAAAATGCTTGCCGTGAATATTGAAAGATACTGCCGCTGTTCTTTTACCATCATCAATACGCAGTAAAAGCTCCAGCTTGGTAGATTGCATCATTTGAAAAGTCCTTGCAGAAGCAGCAGTGCTTACAAAGAATGGATCCGTAGCTATCTGAAGGTTTGCATCAATATCCAGTTCTGAAACCATTTCCTGAGTAAGCTCTATCCCGCGTTGCCTTGTCTTTACAACAAAATCGTGCTCACCAACAAGAACAATCTCACGCATTGAAAATTCCCACTGCCGTAAAAGCGGAGAAAAACGAAACCCTTCATAACGATAACACTTCCCCTGCGCGGATATTACCCTTCCTCCGTCAATCCTTTCATTTTTCAGACTGCGGTAAATATTGTGACATACAAATGGCTCAAGAATAAAACCTGTAGGTTCAAGAATCCCGCAGTCTTCAGGAGCGGTAAGTTTTTTTTCTTTTGCAGTTTCAGCGAAACTCTTTATCTTTTCATAATGCGGAGGAAGACGATAACCGAAGGTGATAAGTTGCGGATGAGATGAGAAATACCCGGTCTCAGGTATCAGATCATTGGTCATTTCAATACTGGGCAAAAACCATCCTTCCGCATTCATTTCTTGAGCTATTTTGTTTATCCTGTTAGAAAAATATATAAAGAGTCTGTTCGCAGGCCCGTGATAAGCATACTGCCCGGGGCCAAGAGTTGTCATATGAAGCTCTGTAAACGCTTTTACCGAATCATTTCCGTTATACGCAACACTTGGTCTGTGGTGCCAAAGTGGAGAGGTTTCTTCGACAAATCGAAATGATTCAATTGACATTTTAACAACTTTAGCAGCCTGATTTCTAAGGTCAGCGAGATCATCCTCAGATAAATCACCACGGACTTCAAGAACTATCGTTCCATTTACAGGATCAATTTTATTAATACCTGTTATCCCGGGATGGCAAAATGACAGGTCTGAGTCAAGACCATCGACAACCTGCGCCGATATGCCTTTCAATATTTCTAAATTAACTGTTTCAAGTTTCATAACTTAAAGTTTTTGATCAAAATCAGTATGCTATTACAATGATGTAATGAATTTATAGTTTCAAGTATGCGTAAAAGTATATAGCGTAAGAAGATATATAAGTATTTTATCTTTAAAATAGTATAAATTATATTTATACTTATTGTAAATCTTATTACATTATTCAGGAACCTTCTGTTAGAGACAGTAACACAAACTTAAACTGAGACAATATGTTGAGATCCTTAATTATTGGAATAACAGGCTGTGCAGGCAGCCACTTGGCTGAATTTCTGCTTGAAAGCGGACATAACGTGTTCGGAACAAAACGAGAAAGCGACTCGTTAATAAATGTTAATGATATTCTTGGGAAAATCAAAGTCTTCAATATCGACCTCAGTGATAAAAAAAACATAATCAACATCTTGCGTGAATCTGAACCTGACCATATATATTTTCTAGCGTCTGCATTGGGCTCGGAAAGCATAAAAGCAATAACACATACAAATGTTGAAGGAACACTCACCTTTTTTGATGCTCTGGCAGAAAATCCATGCAGGTCCAGAATCGTTTTAACCAGTTCAAGCGCTGTCTATGGAATTCAAAAAGACAAACTTAAATTATCTGAAGACAACAAGTTGTTCCCATCCACTCATTATGGTTTAAGTAAAGTATTCCAGGAAAATATAGCATTGTATTACAATAGAAATCATGGTCTGGATGTAGTAATAGCTCGGCCATTTAATTTCACAGGCCCAAGGGAAAATCCTTTTTTAGCATGTACAGCTTTTGCCAGGCAGATCGTTGATATTGAAAATAACATCAAGGCGCCCGTTATTAGTGTCGGCAATCTGGATGATATGAGAGATTTTACTGATGTAAGAGATACAGTCAAAGGTTTGACATTATTAGCTCAAAAAGGGAGAAATGGTGAAATATACAATATATGTTCTGGAACTGCTTACCCTATAAAATTCATTCTTGATAAATTATTATCAATGAGCAATGAAATGATTAAGGTAGAAACATCTGCTAAAAGAATAAGAATAGGTGAGATAAATATCCAGACTGGCGACAACTCTAAAATTTTCTATGAGACCGGTTGGAAGCCACTTATACCCTTAGACAAAACTTTAGAAGATATTTTGGTTTATAATAGAAAAAAGGTGGATATTAAATGAAATGGCAAAATAAAAAAGTTTTAGTAACAGGGGCCGGCGGGTTTATTGGAGGTCATCTTACTGAAAAACTGGTAAAGCTTGGCGCTTCTGTAACCGCTTTTATCCGTTATAACTCCAGAGGCAGCCACGGTTCACTCGAACTCCTTTCCAATGATATCAGGTCACAAATAAAAGTTGTGATGGGTGACCTTAAAGACCCTGACGCAGTTCAAAAAGTTGTCAGAAGCCAAGAGATTGTATTTCATCTTGCTGCCTTGATCGGGATACCTTATAGCTATGTACACCCTATAGATTATGTTCAGACAAATGTTCTTGGTACATCTTATCTGGTTAATGCGTGTCTCTCAGAAAATATTGAAAAATTCATTCATACTTCCACCAGCGAAGTTTACGGCACTGCCAGATACGTTCCTATTGATGAAGAACATCCATTACAGGGGCAGTCTCCATACTCTGCCAGCAAAATCGCAGCAGACAAACTGGTCGAAAGCTACTATTGTGCATTTAAATTTCCAGCTGCAATAATCAGGCCTTTTAATACTTATGGTCCCAGGCAGCCCTCAAGAGCTGTGATACCAACCATTATTTCACAGGCACTAAAATCCGATACAATCAAGCTTGGAGCACTCAGCCCGACAAGAGACCTTAATTACGTAGAAGATACAGTTAATGGATTTTTAAAAGTTGCAGAAATACCTGAGTCTGTTGGTGAGGTAATAAATATAGGTTCATCTCGTGAAATTTCAATTGGAGACCTAGCAAAGAAAATATTTTATCTTCTCGATAAATCTCCCCGGCTCATAACCGAGGAGGAGAGGCTCAGGCCTGAAAAAAGTGAAGTTGAACGATTAATGGCCAATACTGATAAGGCAAAGAAAATTCTTGAATGGACTCCACAAGTAAGCCTGGATGAAGGACTTAAGCAAACTATAGAGTGGATTAAGCAAAACCTGAGTTTCTACAGCACTGATACATACCATGTTTAGGAGGTTACTTCAGTAATGAAAGCAGTAATATTAGCAGGCGGTAAAGGAACAAGGTTAGCTCCATATACAACAGTTTTTCCAAAACCGCTTCTGCCTATCGGGGATACACCTATTCTGGAGATAATCCTCCGACAACTAAAACACTACGGTTTTTCAGAGGCAATTCTTGCATGTGGGTATCTTGCGGAATTAATTCAGGCCTATTTCATGAACAACCAGCTTTCCAAAGAACTTACCATCAGATATCATAGAGAAAATAAGCCCTTAGGCACTGCTGGTGCATTAGCTACTATTGAGGGTCTTGATAGTTCCTTTCTTGTTATGAACGGGGACATACTTACATCTCTTGATTATTCTAAATTGATTCAGTACCACAAAGAGAAAGACGCTGCACTTACAATTGCCATCGCAAAAAAAAGTGTAAAGATAGACCTGGGTGTTTTACACTTGGATAACGGCAACAGGATCATTGGCTATGATGAGAAACCAGTAAAAGAATTTCCAGTCAGTACCGGAATATATGTCTACGGGCCCCGTGCATTAGACTTTATTGAACCCAATACATACTTGGATCTTCCAACACTTGTTCTAAGGCTGATCGAGGCTAAAGAACTGGTTATAGGCTTCCCCTCAGATGCCTTCTGGCTTGATATGGGGAATAAAGATGATTATGAAAAAGCCGTCCAGGAGTTTGAACAAAACAAATCCTCTTTCCTCCCTTCTAAGTAATAACCGGAAAAGGAAGATTTAAAGCAATTTGTTTTCAAAACAGTTAAATGTTAATATAATAATAACTTTTAAGCTTATTAGCTATATTAATATTTTTTCCTTAAGATAATAACTAATGAATATACTTGGCATATCAGCATTTTATCATGACAGTGCCGCTTGCCTGGTGCAGGATGGCAAAATCATCTCCGCAGCTCAGGAAGAACGATTTACCCGAAAAAAACATGATTTTTCCTTTCCAATTAATTCAATTGAATTCTGCTTAAGCAATAGCGGGCTTTCGCCAAGCGATATTGATTTTGTAGCCTTTTATGACAAACCATTCTTAAAGTTTGAAAGGATACTTGAGACATACCTCTCTTATGCGCCTTTTGGCCTTAATTCCTTTATTAAAGCCGCCCCTCTATGGATAAAGCAAAAACTATGGACTAAAGAACTGATAAAAGATGATCTTGGGTATAATGGAAAAATATTATTTACTGAGCATCACGAATCACACGCATCAGCTGCATTTTTCCCCTCCCCTTTTCAGGAAGCAGCATTTATCACAATGGATGGAGTGGGGGAATGGGCAACAACAAGTTTTGGCATAGGCAAAGACAATAATATAAATATTCTATCTGAGATCCACTTCCCCCATTCTCTCGGACTTCTCTATTCAGCCTTTACTTACTACACCGGATTTAAGGTCAATTCAGGCGAATATAAAGTTATGGGATTAGCTCCTTATGGTGAACCTAAATACAAGGACCTGATACTTACTGAGCTGATGGATCTGAAAGAAGACGGCTCTTTCAGAATGAATATGGAATATTTCGACTATTGCGTCGGCCTGACAATGACAAACAGAAAATTCGATAAACTCTTTGGATCTCCCCCTAGAAAATCTGAAACAGCCCTGACACAAAGAGAAATGGACCTGGCAAGTTCTGTGCAGGAAGTGACCGAAGAGGTAATGATGCGTATGACACGCCATGTCCATAAAGTTACAGGGCAGAAAAACCTCTGCCTTGCAGGCGGAGTCGCTCTTAATTGCGTTGGCAACGGCAGGATCTTACGCGAAGGCCCATTTGAAAATATCTGGATACAACCGGCTGCAGGTGACGCCGGCAATGCTCTCGGGACTGCACTTTTTGTCTGGTACCAGTATTTGGAGAACAGCAGAAAGGCTGACGGGAAAAAAGATTTTCAGCAAGGCTCATATCTTGGCCCGGAATTTGATAAAGAATCTCTCGCAAATTACCTCAAACGTGAAAACATTCCATATACAGAATTAAAAGACGAGGAACTGCCGGAAAAGATAGCAGATCTTATAGCAAGTGAAAATGTAGTAGGATGGTTTGAAGGGAGGATGGAGTTTGGCCCAAGAGCCCTCGGCGCCCGCTCTATCATCGGTGATGCGAGATCATCCAAGATGCAGGAGATAATGAATTTAAAGATCAAATTCCGTGAAAGCTTCAGACCATTCGCACCTTCTGTTATAAAGGAAAAAGTTTCAGACTATTTCGAATTAGACAGTGAAAGCCCTTACATGCTTTTAGTAGCACCGGTGAAAAAGGATATACGCCGTGAGATGACTGACAACGAGCAGAAACTTTTCGGCATGGAAAAATTACATGTTGTCCGTTCAAGCTTACCTGCTATAACACATGTTGACTATTCAGCCAGAGTTCAGACAGTAGACAAAGATACTAACCCCTTATATCATAAAATGATCTCAAAGCTGGGTGAAAAACACGGATGCTATGCAATCATCAATACATCTTTTAATGTAAGAGGAGAGCCCATTGTATGTTCTCCTGAAGATGCATATCGCTGTTTTATGCGGACCAATATGGATTACCTGATAATGGGCAACTTTCTCCTGGCTAAAAATGACCAGAAACCATTGGATAAAGATACTGAATGGCAGAAAGAGTTCGAACTGGATTAAGAAGATACGATGCTTAAAGAAGATATCAAAAATATCAGGAGTGAAACAACCGACCTGAGGAAGTTCGGTTTGACTGTCGGGATTGTCTTCGGAATTTTTGGAGGATTACTATTCTGGCGCGGGAAAGACTATTATGTTTATTTTCTGACCCTTGCAGCTTGCCTTATCCTTTCAGGTTTACTTGCTCCAGCCATATTAAAACCAATACAGAAAGCATGGATGGGCATGGCAGTTACTATGGGCTGGTTCATGACAAGAGTGATTCTCGCTATCCTGTATTTCCTTGTCTTTACCCCGATAAGACTTATCGCCGGTCTCTTTGGAAAACATTTTCTTGATAAGAAATTTCATACTGACGCTGAGAGTTACTGGATTACAAAGGAACAAACAACCTTAGAGAAAAATAGATATGAAAAACAGTTCTGATAGATTTACGTATTAAATAATCTAAATTCTATATTGTGAGGTGAAAGGTTAAATGAGCAAATTATCTATCTTGTCAGAATTCTGGGATTTCTTGAGAGTTAGAAAAAAATGGTGGCTGGCACCAATAGTTATATTCATGATCTTACTGGGAGCTTTAATAATATTCTCAGAAGGTTCAGCGCTGGCACCTTTTATCTATACCCTGTTTTAGAAAATCGTCCGCTTGTAATACTGTAATCACTGTTTTGTTAACGGTAAAGCATTACATCTGTTTATTGAAAACATGCTCAAGAGATCACCACAAAAAAAGCTCAAAGACTTTTTGTCTTTTCCAATTCGAGCCTTTACTCTTATTGATAAAGATAAAATAGGGTTTTCCTCACTTGCTTCTGAACGCTTTGATTATGTGAGTTCTGAAGTAACCGGATACTGTCTTGATGTGGGTTGTGGCAGACATAATAGATTTATAAATGAGTACCTGAACGGAAATGGAGTGGGAATAGATGTTTATCAGTACGAAGGACTTTCTGATGAGCATATATTGAAAGACCCTACCAGCTTCCCTTTTGATGCCAGCACATTTGATTCTGTTACCTTCATTGCAAATATTAATCATATACCAAGACACCTGCGAGACATTGAACTTTCTGAAGCATATCGCTGCCTAAAACCAGGTGGTAATATTATTGTGACTATGGGGAACCCGCTTGCTGAATTATTAACACACAAGGTGGTCGAATATTATGACAAGTTATTGGGGACAAAGTTTGACCTTGATTCAGAACGCGGCATGCAGGAAGGTGAGGAATATTATCTGAGAGATAAAGAAATTATTCCAAGACTCAAAAAGGCCGGTTTTATTCATATTACAAAGAAGTATTTTGGGACACAATGGTGCCTCAACCATCTTTTTGTGGCTTGGAAAAAACCAACCTGAACAACATTTATTTCAACTTAATATCAATTCACATATAAAAGTTTTTTTCTAACAATGTGGCTATATTTAATCAATGATTGTTCAATGAAATGTCAAACAAAATTGCAAAGAAATCATTACCACTTACAGAAATAAAGCAAGACCGTATGGTTCTGTTTTTATCCGGTTTCATTCTCTTTTGTGGAATAATTTATTCATTTTACCTTGGTGATAAGATACAATTCTGGGATGAACAAGCTTATTTCACAATAGCAAAGAATATTATTTCGACACATAGTTACACATTAGATGGTGAAAATCCCACCGCATACTGGCCACCTGGATACCCGATTTTTCTTTCTCTCTTCATATCACTTGGTGCATCACTAATCCAGCTTCGTATTGTAAATTTTATTGCATTTTGTTTTTCCATTTATCTGCTTTATAATATAGCAAAGAAATTATCCTCTCCATCAGCAGGTTTGATCAGCGTTGTCATTGTAATATGCTACCCTGTACTTTTTTACACTGCAGGAACTCTCTATTCACAGACCTTCGGAACCACTTTATTTATGCTGATTTTATTTATCCTATTTCAGGCCGAAACAACCTCAGTAAAACCCTTTCTTCTGGTTGGTCTTCTTTTCGGGTATCTTATACTTACTGCCCCGACTTTCCTTTTTTCCTTGTTCATTGTTTCTTTTTGGGTCTTGATTTTCAAGAAAGAAAGAAGAATAAGAAGTTCCATCATCATTCTTTTTGCAGCATTCTTCGTTATATTCCTTTGGTCTGCAAGGAACTATTCAGTCTTTAACTCTTTTGTCCTTATCTCAACCTCATCAGGAAGCGCTTTAATTCAGGGCAACTCTGAACATACTCTTCCGAATTCAGGACCAACAAAGGAGGATCTTTTAAAATACTATGACGCGTCACGGGGAATGAACGAAACTGAAGCAAACTCATACTTGACTTCAAAAGCCGTTGAGTTTATTAAAAATAATAAATCAAAAACATTAAAACTTTATTTCTTAAAAACACTGAACTACTTTAATTATCATAATGAATATTCTGGAAAACTAGGGACTTATACAAGCAGGTTCAAAGATATAATCATGCTCTTTACATACTGGCCATTATTGTTTATTTTTTTTCTTAGAATAATCTTTCTAAAACACTTCAATATCTCCAAGTATGAGCTTTTGCTTATTGTTCTTTATTTATCTCAAGCCTTTTTTTTAGGGATTTTTTTAACAAGGATTCGTTACAGGCTTCCATTTGACCTTTTATTAATTGCTATCGTTGCTATATTTATATACAATCTTATCAGCACACGAAAACAGACATCATCATAAAAAAACTATTCACAAGGTCATACAATGAAAATTTTTACCGTAATACCAGCATACAACGAGGCTAAACACATCTCTGATGTTATCAGACAGATACCTGGAGAAATACACAAAATAATTGTTGTCGATGATTGCAGCAAAGACAACACCTATGAAACCGTATCCTCACTGAAGGACAAAAGAATAGAATTAATCAGGCATGAGAGCAATACCGGTGTTGGCGGTGCTATGGTCACAGGATACAGATATGCACTCAAAGAAGGGGCCGATATTATTATAAAAATAGACGGGGACGGACAGATGGACCCCAAACTAATCCCTGATATTATCTCTCCAATAAAAAATGGTGAGGCCGATTACACTAAAGGGGCCCGCTTCCTCGATATCGAAACTATTAGGCAGATGCCCACGGTTAGGCTTGTCGGTAATATCATTCTGTCATTCCTTACTAAAATTGTATCAGGTTATTGGGATATTATTGATCCTACAAGCGGTTTTACAGCTATCCACAGAGAAGCGCTCTCTCGCCTTAATCTGAATAAGATAAACCATGGGTTTTTCTTTGAGTCTGATATGCTTATCAATCTATATAAAATTAAGGCAGTTGTTCAAGACATACAAATACCGACTCAATACGGCACCGAGCAAAGCCATCTGAGTTTATTAGAAGTATCCATGACATTCCCATTTTTCCTGATAAGTTCTTTAGTTAAGAGAATATTATGGAGATATTTTATTGCTGATTTTACCGCAGTCTCACTTTTTCTTTTTTCAGGCTCTTTACTTTTTATCTTTGGTTTTGTCTTCGGCCTTTATAACTGGATTATAAATGCTGTTGCTTCTGTCCCCACTCCTACCGGCACTGTTATGATCTCCGTTGTAACCCTAATATTCGGTTTTCAATTGTTATTGCAGGCTTTAGTCTTAGATATTAACAACGTCCCCAAGGTTCCTTTACAGATAAAGGGTAAAGCTCTCAGCAGAAATTCAAAATAGACAGCTTTAACTTCATTCCATAAAAGCTGTAACAAAAAAATCACGGCTGATCTTTTCGATACTCACATCTTTACATTTAAAACCTGAGAAAAGCTCGTTCAAACTCTCTCTTTTGTACATAACAAGATCACATCTCTTTTTATACCTCAGCTTGCGCTGCCAAGCCAATACGCCACCATCCTCAGGAAAACTGAAGAACGCCTTTGATCTTGTCACTGATAGCACTTTTTCTATAAATTCAGCCGGTTCCGCTATATAATCCATAACGCCCATGACGATTGAATAGTCAAACTTATTTTCAATATCAGTCAGCATAAAATCACCTAAAATAAATTCACATCTCTGTTCCACACCAGCCAATTTTGCATTCTCTTTTGCTAATTCAATCATTCCCTCGGCAAAGTCTATTCCAAATACATAGCCAGCTCCATTCTTGGCCAGTGATATACCAATATGACCTGGGCCACAACCTATATCCATAACACTTTTCCCTTCAACCGGTTCGCAACCTTCAATAACCTTTACAAATCTTATCTTCATACTCTTTCTGAATATATTATTTATAAAATTATTTAGAAGATTATTTTTATTGCCGTAAATAGCATTGAACCCATGAGCATACATATCGAAAAAATCAGATGTTCTATTTATTGGCATAGTTATCTCCCTGCAAAAGTATAGCCATCCATAAATCGCTGAAATGTTGTAACCTCAAAATCTTCAAGTATTTTATGTATCTTATCCTGTGTCGTTTTCAGGTTAACGTAGGACTTGAATCTTCTCTTTAAATTCATAGGCAGGCGAGGTTGGCCCTCGTCAATCTCCCTTGGATGTATATAAAAAATAACGGGCCTCTCCTCTTTCAGTGTTTTTAGGGTCATTCTCCTCAGAAGATAATAGGGTGAAAGCCTGAGATAGCCTCCGCCAAAAAAGCAAAATGGTTTCCCAAATAATTTAGTTACGGTTATGGGAAATTCCATAATACTATACTCCCCACGAGTTACTAAATACGGAGAGAAGCATGCCGACTTTAACCCGCCATGCCCCCTGGAAGCAGGAAATACGGATGAGTCATAACGGTATCCTGCTTCAATGAGTTTATCAAAAAACCAAGGAGTTCTTTCAGTTGTGGAAAAGCCGGGAGAGCGGTATCCAAGAACAGATTGACCAGATATGTTCTCAATTATGTCTTTTGCCTTGACGGCATCGTGAAAGAAATCCTGTTCTGTCATTTTATATACCAAGGTATGAGAATATCCATGAGAAGCTATTTCATGACCCCTGCTTCCAGCCTCTTTTACCAAGTGAGGAAATCTCTCAGCAACCCATCCAAGAAAAAAACATGTGACATGAACATTTTTTTCACTGAAAATATCGAGGAGTCTCATAAAATTTTTTTCCACGCGGGATGGCAGCCCACCCCACTCCTCTATTGCGGGTGTTGACGGCAAGTCTAATATATGAAACCAATCCTCAACATCGACTGAAAATATACATTTCATTTTATAACCTGCAAAACAATCTTAGCGTTCAGATAAAACCTTTTTATAAACCTTAAGTGTCTCAGAGGCTATATTACTCCAGCTATACCTCTCAGCAACCATTTTAATCTGTGCTTTCATTTCATCCTGAGAGATTGGGACATTAATGCACTCCACAATCCTCTCACTAAGTTTATTAGTATCCCCAGCTTTAAAAAATCTGTCACCTTGCAGGCCCAGGTTTTTGTTTGCAGATATATCAGTTACCAGACAAGACAAACCATAACTCATTGCCTCAAGCAAAACAGTTGGCATGCCCTCATCATACGATGGCAAAACGAAAAGACCGGCATAGCTATAGAGTTCCTGCAGATGTTTGCGAGATATGAAGCCTGTTAAAATAATATTTTCATTCTCTTTCGCCATTTCTTCCAGACCCCTGCTATAGCTACTTTCATGATCCGCACGTCCAACTATAACAAGCTTCCAGTCTTTGCTATCTGCACCAATAAAAGCCTCTATCAAATCATCAAATCCTTTCCCCTCTACAAATCTGCCTACTGAAAGAATATATTTTTGTCTGCTCAAGCCAAGTTCAGGCAATATTTCATCAGTAACAGAAAGCTCAGGCATATAAACGCCATTTGGGATAAAGACCACAGGCTTATGATACTGCTCTTCTAAAGCAGATTTTATAGGTTCAGATATAGCAATGACACTATCCGCAAACTTAACACCCAGTGCCTCGTTAATTCTTAAGAAAAGGTTAGCAAAGAACCCCCATTTCTTATGTTTATAGCTCTGGCACATAACATTTATTACAACCTTGATGCCAAGCATCTTTACGAGCGGCGCAAATATGTAAGATGAATAGATATGAACTATGTCAGGCTGAAGTCTGCGTGCCTTGAAAATACTCCTGATTGAATGAACAATATTCTCAAAATACTTGCTCTTGGGGCAATCAACAGCAACCAATGAAACCCCTTGATATGTGGTAACCTCAGGGTTAACATATGGTTTCCTTGTAAAGACCGTTATATCCGTTCCAAGTTCAGCCATATGGGTATATAAATGCTCACAATAACTTTCAATACCTCCCTGAACTTCAGGAAACCCGCGCGTGCCGATTACTACAATTTTCATTTAGTCATATTGTGTAATAAGGATTCTCGTCGTTTGATATTCTTCTATCTGATATGTAATACCCTGCAGAGATATTGCATCAGCATATGAACAACAATTAAATGTACATCCTCAACCTTCTGCATATCATTTATAGCAGCCACTAAGGGAACATCAACAATCTTTGCCAGTTTGCCTCCATCAAAACCTGATAAGCCAATTGTCCTGGCGCCGTTTTTATTTGCATATGCAATTGCAATAAGCACATTCTGGGAATTACCGCTTCCGGAAATACCAATAACAATATCTCCAGGATTAAAAAAATTCTTCAACTGTTCTACAAAAATATCGTTGTAGGAAAGATCATTAGCATAAGCAAGAATGGTCGGAAGATTATCATTAAGACAGATAACCTTGAATTTCTTCTTAAGTTCAAGGCAGCTGCCTTTGTTTATGTCGCAAACAAAGTGGGATGCTGTCGAACCGCTCCCGCCGTTCCCCATAATAAAAATCTGCCTGCCCTCATCATAAGCAGAAAGAAGTATCTGGGCAATCTCTGCAAATTTATCATGGGGGAAGACATCTAAAAGTTCCTTTAGCTGATCAATGTATTGAACACTTATTACCTTATTCATTTCTATCTAATTTACTTTAATATCATAAGTTAGTATATGATTTCTAAACTTTTTCATAAGCATGAATATACTTTAAAGCTACACTGAAAACTTTACTTAAACGGATACCCTCTATAATTAAATATTATCCTGCTTCCAAACTTTTCAAGCATAAAAGGAAGCTCTCTATATGCTTTCAACGCATATCTAACCCCATCCTGCCGGTCTCTTGGCACATAAAGCAAAAGGAAACCTCCTCCTCCTGCTCCGCAAATCTTGCCTCCCAATGCACCTGCAGCCATAGCTGTTTCATACATATTATCAATATCATTAGTTGAAATGGTGGTTACCAGTGATTTTTTCAGAAGCCAGTTCTCATGAAGGATATTCCCGGTATCATCGATTCTGCCGTCAATAAGAAGGTCTGCAAAACGAGGAACTAAATTCCTCATTGTTCTTAATGACTCTCTGTTATTTTCTGTATCATTATTTTGTTGCTCCAGTATCACATTTGCGCTTCTGGTCATATTCGTATAAAAGAGCAGAAGATTAGAACCAAATCTTCTGAAATCATCACTCGAAATAGGCAGCCTCGAAATAGATACAGATTCATCAGTATGAAAAGTTATTTTATTCAGCCCGCCGTAAGCAGCAACATACTGATCCTGTTTCCCAATAGGCTTTTTGCAGATATCAATCTCGATCTCACAAGCATCCAATGCAAGCTGCTCATTGGTTACCTGTACCCCTGCATAGCTGTATAGAGCATTAAGGAGGCATACGGTAATACTGCTTGAAGAACCTAACCCGGAACCTTCAGACGGGATATCAGCTAAGGTCGTGATCTCTACGCCTGAAGATATACCGGCCTTCTTCATCGACTCACGTACCAGATCATGCTTTATCTCAGAGACATTGTCTACAATCTCCTTTTGACTGTAATTAATATAGATCTTTTCATCAAACCGCTCTTTAACGACCACATATACATACTTATCGATAGCTACACTAAGAACCATCCCGTCTTCCTTGCTGTAGAATGACTTAAGATCCGTACCGCCGCCGACAAAAGATATCCTTAACGGAGTCTGTGATATTACCATTGATTATTTCCTCTATACTTTCGCATTGTTTACCATATAACCTGTAATGTATTTTACAATTTCCACAAACTTAAATGCTGAACACCTTATTGATAACATCATGTTCTGCCTGCTTAAGCTTTTCAGGAGTTCCAACATCTAACAGGTAATCCTCAACAATATACGCCGCCGCCCTGCCTATGGTATTAGGCAGCACATCAAACCCCAGATCAAAAATATCCCTGTCCGGAAAAAAGTCTTTCAGCGTCCTGTTGCTCAACATGATACCTGCAAACGCCAGGTTGGATAGAGGATTTTCAGGCTTTTCCGTAAAAGAGACCACCCTCAATGACTCATCCACCTCAACAATGCCGCACTCTTTTGGATTTGGAACACTAAAAACAGCAAGTGTAACATCCATTTTTATTTGTTTATGTGATTCAAACATTTTCTTCAGGTTTATATTAGTTAAATTATCAGCATATATAATAAAGAAAAATTCCTCTTCCTCAACAAAGTCCCAGTTTTTTTTTACTGTCCCGCCGCTTCCAAGAAGAGAACTTTCATAGGTGATCCTTATCTTAAGGTTCCTTGAATGTTTCTTCATATATTCCATGACGGTATCTGCCAGATATGAAGTATTGATCAGCACTTCATCAATACCGTAATGCACAAAAAGATCGAACCAGTATTCAATTAAGGGCCGTCCGGCAATTGGAATGAGACATTTCGGCGTGTGAAGGGTCAAGGGCTGCAGGCGTGTGCCTTTTCCGGCAGCGAGCAAAAAGGCCTTCATTACTTAACAGCCCTGACAACACCGCGGCCCTTCATGGTCTTTTCAGTGTAATCAAGGATATCCTCTATATCTGCCTGGCTGTTTAAATAATCCCAGTATTCGCTTATGCTCTCCTCTATCGGAACCTTGGGAGCCCAACCTAATGACTTCAGCTTTTTGATATCAGACAAAATATGCCTTGTATCCCCATAGCGGTAACATTTTGAAATAATAGGATCTATCCGTTTTCCTGTGACGCTCTGGGCCTTTTCGTAAAAATCGAGCACAGTGAACTCCTTACCGCCGCCCACATTGAAACACTGATAGTCTGCTCTGTCATCCTCAAGCACCAATAAATTGGCATCGACAACATCAAGATAGTTAATGTAGTCCCTGTTCTGTCTTCCATCCTCATAAATGGTTGGCTGTTTATCGAAATACAGATGTAATGAAAAGATCCTCATCGCGCCTGAATATGCATTGTAAAAAGACTGTCTCGGACCCTGGACGATTGAATACCTCATTGCAACCGAGGGGATGCCGTACCTTTTGCCGAGGTTTATAGCTGTGATCTCTTGTGTATATTTTGATATCGCATACTGATTCTGAGGATTGATATTCTCTTCCGGCGTTGCAAGGTGTTTCATATATTGGCTGCAGTGAGGGCAGTGATGTTCCCAGTCACCCTTGGATAGCTGTTCTTCAAGGCGGATATCAGGGATAAGTTCCCCGTGTTCCTGACATGAATAAAGCCCTTCACCAAGAACTGCCTGAGATGAAGCCACGATGACCTTTTTAACAGGAAGGCACTTCTCAACAATTATCTCATAAATAAGCGCGGTGCTTACACTGTTGACATGAAAATATGTGCTGAAGTCAGGGAGATAGTCCTGGTATGCGGCAAAGTGATAAACTGCGTCTACACCCTTCAACGCATCTTCAAGGGTTGTTTTATCTCTGACATCACCTAATACAAATTCTGCATCTTTATTGATGTAATCCGGCCTGCCTTTTAAATGGACAGGTTTTTGAAGGTTATCAAGGATCCTTACTTTATGCCCCTTCCCGATCAGCCTGTCCACAGTATGTGATCCGATAAAACCTGCTCCGCCTGTAACTAATATATGCACTCCAGCCTCCTTTCAACCACTCTAAATACTATACGCCCGTACCCCTGAAGACTACATAAATCGTCTTGAAGAGTATTTTAATATCCAGCCATAAACTCCACTCATCAATATATTTCAGATCGAGTTTCATCCACTCATCAAAATCTTTAATAGCATTTCTTCCGCTTATCTGCCACAGACAGGTAATGCCCGGCTTTACAGAAAGTTTTCTCCTGTGCCAGCCTTCAAATTTTTCTACTTCGCTCTGAAGAGGAGGACGGGGGCCAACCAGTGACAGATCTCCCTTAAAAACACTCCAGAGCTGCGGCAGTTCGTCAAGGCTGTATTTTCTAAGCCATTTCCCAACCCTTGTAACCCTTGGATCATCCTTCATCTTAAAAACCGCTCCGCTCATTTCATTGAATCTGATCAGGTCTTCCTTCAAAATGTCTGCGTTTTTAAGCATCGTTCTGAACTTATAGCTTGTCATGGGACGTTTATTGAGCCCCAGTATCTTCCACTTGTAGAATATAGGGCCTGAAGAATCAAGCTTTACAAGTACTGCTATAAAAGCAAATAAGGGTGCAAGCACGGTCAACCCGACAAAAGATACTGCTATATCAGCTATTCTTTTAATTGCCATCTCCAGATCATTTCTTTCTACAGGCAGAAATTTAATTATCGGAATGCCGTGAATAAGCTCAGTCCTGGACTTTGAAATAAGGTTTTTGAAAAAAGGAGAGATAATGCTGAACGGCACACCCTCTTTATCGCATACAGCCATTACCTCCTCAATATCTCCTAAATGCTTGGCAGGCAAAGCCACAACAATTTCATCAATATGATAAGAGTGTAAAGCTTCTGAAAGGTTTCCTGCATAACCTACTGTCTCGTAGCCAAAAAACTGTTTTCCTACATTAATCTGCTCTCTGCTGATAAGGCCGATTATCTTAACCCCCCAATCCACATGCATCTTAACAGAATCAATAAATTCCCTGGCAACCTCCCCTGTCCCCAGGATTAAGATATTTCTTATATTCCTTCCCTTTTTTCGCAAGTATTTAACGACCTGGAATAAAATTACATTTTCTACAGCAAGCATTACGAAATTCACAACTCCGAAAAAGAGCATAAGGGTTCTGGGGAAATCTGATTTTATTAAAAAGGCAATGGAGAGCACAATAGGAGATCCAATCAAGACCGTCCTCAAAACAATCAGGATATCAGTCTTTAAGGTAGTAAATCTCTGTCCTACATACTGATAAGATGTAGATCGCTGCCCTGTATAAGCTTCCTGATAACCGGAAAGCCCTCTCCAGACAATAACAATTATTATAAGGATGAGCAGATGTTGATCCCATTCGACTGCAGAACCGAACTCATAAAGATTAAGTGAGGCATTCCTTAAAGATATAGCAACGAAAAACGAAGATATTGTAAGAAGATTATCAAGGAATATTTTACCTAATCTGTTTAGTACCGGATAGTCAGTTGTCATATATTTATTTTAATTGTTCCAAAAGAAGCTGTTCAAGGTGATCCACTACCGGATCCCAGTTGTATTCTTTTCTGGCAAGTTCAATAGCTTTAATCCTTTCGTTTTCCATAATCTCAGGTTTAACATTAATGATATCTTCGATCTTCAGCCTTAAGTCAATTATGTTACCAGATTGAAATACAGCGCCACAATTATGAAGCGCATCCTGGTTTTCCGGTATATCGCTGGCCAGGATATAAAGGCCATAACTAAGCGCCTCTAATACGGAAACCGGCAGCCCCTCAGCAATGGAAGGATGAATAAAACAATATGCATTGCTGAATAATTCCTCTTTTAAAGCGCCTATGGCAAATCCCGTAAAAATAATATCCTCATGTTTTGCATATTTTAAAAGTCTTTTATAATATTTATCTCTGTGTTTAGTATCTCCTGCTATAACCAGTTTTTTTCCTTTTTTAATATCCTGCGGCAATCCTTCCCATGCCTTTAAAAGCAAATGGCAGCCTTTCTCAGGAACTAATCTTGACAGAAAAAGAATATAATCTTTCTCATTAATACCATATTGTAAAATAAGTTTTGGCTGACGTAAATTAGCTTCAGGAACTCCATTTCTTAAAACAATAGTTTCCATGCCATAGACTTTTTCCAACATATTTTTATGTCTTATATTAGTACAAAACGTAATGTTAGGAAACTTAACTGATGAATAAGCAGAGATCCGCAGCAACTTTTTCACAAATCTGTTCCACTTATCATTTCTCCAATCAAGTCCATGTATGTGAACAACTGTTTTTTTGCCGAATACCCTGGGTATCCAGCTCAGTACCGATAACCCCACCGAGTTAAAATAAACTATCTTGTATCCACCGAAAAGTATTTTTACTAAAGCAGTAAGTGAATGAGTTATAGCATCAAGATGCTTTGTGTGAATACCCGGACTTTGAAGCAAACCCATCCCTTTATAGCTGCTGATAGGCTTATCCTTCATATAGCTGTGGCGCACAAATATGTCAAACTGATGCCCCTTGTTGACCATGCGGGAGCCGACTTCCTCCATCACATGCTCGATCCCTCCGGGATGCGGCATGCCTTTGACGCCAAGCACTGCTATCTTCATTTTAGAATTCTGTTTTTCAAACAGGCTAATAAAACTTTTTTCAAGCTTATCAGCCGCCTGATCCCAGTTGTACTCATTACGCGCAAGTTCCCTGGCCCGGATACCTTCTTTTTCAATCTCATCCCGGCTCATATTGATAATTTTCTTAATTTTTTCTTTTAAGTCATCCACATCACCGCTTTTAAAAGTCGCACCGCAATCCCGTATCGCATCCTTGTTTTCCTGAATATCACTTGTCAAAACAAATAAACCATAACTCAGCGCCTCTAATACAGAGAGAGGCAATCCTTCAAGTACAGAAGGCTGCACAAAACAATATGCATTGCTTAGTAATTCTTCTCTTAAATCTCCTGTTACAAATCCAGTAAAAATAACATCTTCCAGTTTTTCATATTCTTTACGAAGGTTATCTGTGTATTCGTTCTTGAAATTACTATCTCCTGCAATGATCAGCTTCATTCCATTTTTCTGCTCCAAAGACATTTCCTGCCAGGCCGTTAAAAGAAAATGACATCCTTTTGAATGAACTAATCGTGACATGAATAAAACATAGTCTTTCCCTTTGAGTCCATATTCCTTTATCAGTTCAGGCTTGCGAAAAACCGGGGGAGGAGCTCCATTCGGGATAAACTGACAACTGCTGCCATAATGCTTTTCGAGAAAGATTTTATCAGTCTGCCCGCAGCATATCGTAAGGTTCGGTAACCTGGCTGTTGTATATGCAGAAAAACGTATCAGCATTTTTGCAATTCTGCCCCATTTTTCTCTTTTCCAATCAAGGCCATGCGTGTGAACAACTGATTTTTTGCCAAACAGCCTGGGTATCCAGCTCAATACCGATAACCCCACCGAGTTAAAATAGACTATCTCGTATCCACCAAACAGTATTTTTACTAAGGCGGTAAGTGAATGGGTTATCGCATCAAGATTCTTGCTGTGAATGCCCGGACTGCGGGGCAGACCCATTCCTTTATAGCTGCTAATGGGCTGATCCTTCATATAATCCCGGCGCACAAATATATCAAACTGATGCCCCTTATTGACCAGACGGGAGCCGACTTCCTCCATCACATGCTCGATCCCTCCGGGATGCGGGATGCCCTTGGCGCCAAGCACTGCTATCTTTAATTTCATGATCGGTTAACAGGCAGAGATATTTTTAATCGAGGCATATTTCTTTATTGAACTTTAACCGCAATTTGTTTTCCGTTATCCAGAGCAGGGGAATCCACGGAGTTTTACGCATTGCCGGAACAGCCGTGCCGACCATCCAGCAATTCTTGCCGCATTTTTTCACATTTTGCCTGACTTCTTCCGCTTTCGGAGAATTCCAGATATTATCAAAATCCTGCGTTTTCAAATCTCCCATTACCCATGGTTCTTCAGATCCGTTACAGGCTAAGATCATGCCGTAGGGGTCCAGAAAGAAAAGATCCTTTGCCGCTCCGCATTGAAGACTTCTGATCTCACCTTTCATGTATCTGGTTAAACCATAATTGATATAGGCCCTTCCCATATCCTTTAGCCTGAGCCGTAGATCCTTCCTTTTGGAAGCGAGCAAGGCAGTTATAAAATCATTCATTTTCCGCACAACAAAATCAAGATCCTCAATTTTATTATCATGCTTATGGAAATAAAAGGAATTGTGCATAACACATGTGGCAAACTCAACCCCCATATAACTGCATAGCCTGTAAAGATCCAGGAGGTCGTTAGCGTTTTTATCGGTAACCACCATTCCAAAACCTACATCTTTAACACCCGCTTCCATAAGGCCCAGGACTGTCTTCATGGCATGGTCAAAACCATTTTTAATGCCTCTTATCTCATCATTCAGCGCAGGTAATCCCTCAAGGCTTATCCTGAAAGTAACCTGCGGATATTTTTTTCCGACCGCGACAAGGCGCTCGGTGAAAAAACCGTTCGTGCTGATCTCAAGGCGAGGAGTTTTTTTAACAAGCACGCTTACAATATCCATTAGATCATCACGAAGAGCAGCTTCTCCGCCTGTCAGATTGATCCGATGCTGTCCCGAGGGGATCTTATCCATGATTTCAGGGCCGATCTCTTCACTCTTTCTACTCGGATGCTGCCACGTATTGCACATCTGACATTTCGCGTTGCACCGGTAAGTTACAACAACCGCGCTTTCCATGAATAGTTACCCCTCATTTTTATAAGAAAAGATTATATTATTATACAACTTCACGGGGAAAAGTTACGATTATGACCTGCCTGTTATTGTCATATCCGAAAACATTTACGAAAAATATGTATTAAGCTATTTTCAAATATGCCGGAAAGCCGGGCCTTTAATACAAACAAAGGAAAGTTTCTCACGCCTATTCTTTTTAGCGCGAAAATATCATTTTCCTCAGTAATAAATCCGTTGTCCGTTGCAAAAGCAGCAATGAAACCGGCATCTTTAACAACCTGCATTGTCTCATCTGTAAAATCTCTTCCTCTCTTGCCATATGGATATGCGAAATAATTAACCTTTTCCTGAAGAATTTCCTCAAGCGCTGATTTTGAATCACAGATTTCACGGACAGCCGCATCTCTGATTAATTCAGCCAGAACTTTATGTGTCATAGTATGCGCGCCAAATCTTATCCCGCCTTTTTGCATTATGGCCATATCGTCTTTGCTCAGTCCTTCTTTATCCCCTATGAAGCAAGAGGCAACAAATACTGCTGCCGGAACATTATTTTTTTTCAGCACAGGATATGCATGTGTATAATTGTCTTTAAACCCGTCATCAAATGTAATGGCAACTGTATCAATATCAAACTTCTTATTACACAGATACGCATCTACCATTTCATCCAGAGATATAATTCTATAATTATTCTTAAGGTAAGATATCTGACTCTCAAAGTTTTTTACGGGGACTGTCATATCCGGTATATCATTGCTATTGCCGATCCGGTGATACATCAATACAACAGCTTTATGCTTTTTAAAGACCTTTCTGAGCAGGTATGTGTATAAAGGGAGAATCCCGGAATAAAATAACAGGAAAGAAATTATAGCTAATATATGCCATGCAATCCTGTATTTCAGTCTTAATATCTTTCTGGACATTTTTTGGTCAAATCAATACATTTATATTGATAATAACTAAAGAAGGGTTGCATCCATGCCACGGTTAACTCAAAGAAAAACAGCATCATAATCCCATGGCTTCTTTAAGCTTTGCTGCGACAAAGGCATTGCCTTTTGCGGTCATATGCCCTTTATACATGCTTTTATATTCCTCTTCATTATTTTCTTTAAGCTCCAGGAGTGACGGCCACAAATCAACTACAGTAAGAGATGATCCCTTAAGACAGGTTTTTAGCTGGCCCATGGTTTCAAGCATCTCCGGCAACGGTACTTCATGTATTTGGGATGTCATGTCATGATATTGAAGAAGAATATATACCTTTATGTTTTTTGTTTTAGCAATATCCATAAGTTCTTTAAAAATAAGACAGGTTACTTTTACTCCTTCAGCATGTTCGGTTGTATCGTTCCATATCCCCTGAAGCCAATATTCCGGATTTATTCTCATCATAAATATATGAATAAAAAAGCTGTGCCCAAGAACTTTGCGAAACTTGCCCAGAATTGCCTGTTCCTGAGAAGGCGGTGGTACAGGAATGTTTTTTAGAATTAGCTTCCCGCCTGACGCTTCAAAATAAGGTTTACCAACTCCTCTTCTGACCGACTGTTCAGCACGCATTACATGATCATACATAACATCCATAATTAAAATATCAGGTTTATAAATATCGATGAGCTTCCTTGCTCTTAAGAAAGACTGATCAGTCCCATATCCAAAAACTCCTGCATTAATCACCCTCTTCTGCAGCATCTTCCCCAAAATAGCCGGAAATGTTTCATGGTCTGAAACCTGATCGCCAAAAGTGAATGAACCACCCACAACTAAAACCGGGGCAGAATCGGATAAACCGGACTGAGGACTATCCTGGCCGTTTGAGCGGATTCCATTCTCCAGGATTGTAAGGGTTGTTCCCCAGACATTTTCTTTATTCGATACACTTTTTTTCGGTATCCACCCCAATAACTCAGGATCAAATTCTGCAGGATAGGCGGAACGGAAAAACATACTCTTTTCATCAACAAAATTCTTGAAACTATATTCACTTTTATATATCCTTGCCGCAACCTCCAGAACTAACAACATCAGAAGTATACTGACAATGGAAATGGCTATGTTGAGAAATTTACTTTTCATTTTTTTGGCTTATATAACTATAGGAAACTGTTTATGAAATTACTGAGTATTCTAACCTTTCTACGAATGTTTTTCTTGAATTTGAGTCGTAATTAGCAGTGATATGCTCAACCTGATAATTATTAAGACGTTAATAATATTATAGGATCTCCTGTTTATTTTTTCCTATTAATTACTGTATCATTTTTAAAGCAGGCAATTCTGACAACAACCACATTTAGAACACATTTGTAATATTCATGGATATGGAGACTGCTGACATGGAAGCAATAAACGTCAACATTAAGATGTGAAATGAAGAAAATACTTTTTTCATTAATTGCCTTCATAATTATCTGTACTATGCTGTTTCTCTTTGGCGAGTTCAGCATTAGGGCCTTTTATCCGAGATTTTCAAATTATAATATGGAGATGTGGAGATATGCTGCAGAAATAAAGCAGCCATTAGACAATAAACGACTTCCATTTCATCACTACCCTAATAAAGAAGGTGTCTATTACAATGCCAAAATAAAGACTAATTCTATGGGCTTCAGAGATTTTGAGTATACTCTCAAAAAACCCGAAGACAAAAAACGAATTGTTTTTATCGGGGATTCATTTACGCTGGGCTGGGGGGTTGAATTTGAAGATATTTATTCAAAAAAACTTGAAAAATCGCTAAATGAAAACCAAAACAGCTATGAGGTCATTAATATGGGTGTTGGTAACTATAACAGCATCATGGAAACCGAACTATTTAAATCAAAAGGATTAAGCCTTAACCCTGACTTAGTGATCCTTATGTATTTCATTAATGACGCTGAGCCAACCCCTCATAATGTGACCCCATTAGAATATAAGACAAGAAGAAATTCTTATTTCATGGCTTTCCTGCTTGACCGCTTTATTAAATTCAAAACAGCTTTGGATCAAAGTTATGACTGGAAAAAATACTACGGGGATCTGTATATTCATAATCCTGACAACCTTGCATCAAACAAAAAATCACTGGAAGAACTTATCACATTATGTAATGCAAACAACATAAAATTGCTTATAGTAAACATCCCGGAACTGCATAACCTTAAAAATTATCCTTTTCGATTTGCAACGCAATATATATCTCAGATCTCAGAAGAAGGCAAAGTGCCTTTTCTCGATCTCCTCCCGTATCTTGCCGATCAGGAACCTGAATCTTTATGGGTCAGCCTTGAGGACCCCCATGCTAATGCCAAGGCTAATTCAATTATTTCAAATACTATATATGAGAAGATAAGAAACGAAGGATTACTGAATTAAATACTGAAGAGTTATGTTTATCCGCTAATATTTAACCTTAAACATCCTGATAAGCTTCTCTGAATCGTCCTCATATACAAGGTCAACCTCATCAGAATACTTATCCATATTTATTAATTCATTATACATTTCCCATTCAGATACAGATGAGCGCTCGTCAATCACAATAAAGTCAACATGATATCTCTTTGCAAAATTTACCACATCAGAGGAATTGGCATACGGCAACATAGTATATCTCGCATCACTGTAAAAGCTGACCCATGGAGTACGATGCATGACATTAAGTTTTTCATATTCTGACGAAACTCTGTTCTTTAAAAATAAACCGGCCTTCATATGCTCAACCGGAAATTCTTTCTCGCCAAAAATATCGGTTCTGAATGCATTGAAGAAACAAAGTGTCAAAATGCAAAGCATAATGATTATGCATTTAATATTCTTCTCAAGACACAGGACGACTCTATTATCCCTGATGCAATAATAAGCTGCTGCTGCAGATATAGCCGCAGTGGAGCGGACGAAACCCAATGATGCAATTAAAACCAGAAATAGAGCAGTTGGAAACATGAGTTTTTCAAGGATGAAAAAAGAAGGATAAACCGCAAAAAATACAAATGAAAATACAAGCAGAACCATCTTGTTCCTGTCTTTAAATAAATCTTTGCTGAAGAAAGCAAAAAGCAGAGGCATTAAAACAGACATTAAAAACCGCAACACCGTTTTTAATGCTATCTTTGAATTGCTTATATAACCTCTAACAAATTCAGCCGGCTTCTTTGCTATGACGCTGATGATAGACGCTTTACTGGTGACATCAAAGGCCTGCAAGTGTGTTTTTCTATCATTCAGCGAATAAGCTGCCTTATCATATTCGACCTCCTCTGATTTAACTCCCGCATCTAGGATTACAGGAAGATAAACAGCCTTACCGGACAGCGCAAACTTGCCAGTGGAATTCTTTATATAAAATAAGTACGGGGATGAAATCAGGAAGAAAAATACAATTGCGACGGCAACTCCCAGCAATCTTTTTTTATTCTTAAACGGATTGCTCCCAACCAATGACAGAAAAGGCAATAACAACAAGTAAATACCCTCAGGCCTTGTTAAATACAAAAATGCTGTCAGAATTCCAAGCAGCATGTAACTGTAAAATTTATTCTTTCTGATTGAAGTCATATACAGGTAGATGCAAAGGAATAATAGAAAGAAGAACAATGCCTCTGTAGCAACCCTGACAGATACTTCAAGCATCGAGGGGTGAAACGCATAAATAAAAGAGGCGAACAAGCCTGATTCTTCATTATGCAACTCCTTCCCGATCAGGTAAAATAAAAATATGGTTATTCCGCTGAAAAACAAGGATACGAATTTTGCTGAAAAGAAAAGATCATTAAAGAGGAGATCTGTCATGCCGATCAATATCGGATACATCGGCTGGAAGAAGACACCCCAGTTATAATTTTCACCAAAGGCATATCTGCCGTTTTCTATCAGGTTTTTTCCGAGACGCATATACGATACGCCGTCAATACCGACATATACTTCGTTATTGAAAATAAATATCCTGACAGCCAAACCAATTAGCAGAATAGCGGATAAGATTATACGCTCTTTTTTCATCTTTAAAGGATATTCCTTACACCTGTTTTCTTACGGCCTGTATCAAGGCATCGCATGTTGTCAGATCCTCATCAGGCATGTTCTGAAATCCTGATGCGAGCATTTCTCTCCCGATTCCGGAATTATTTAAGGTTTTCACGCTGCTGACTATATCAAAGCCGAATTTATCGAGGTATCTTACATGGGCAGAGTATGGCTGTCTGTTTATCAGATATGGCCTTCCGCCTCTTATTAATTTCCATGTCAGGTCTGAATATGCCCAGTGTCCATTCCATTCCCGCGCAAATCCGCAGCAACTGAAGTCAATAACATGGGACATATATCCGCCCGGCTTGACCCATCTGGCCAAGGCTTCATAGGTATGCTCAAGATCATCAATATGCCCTAGAGCAGACTGCGAAAAAATCATATCAACTGATTTTTCCTTAAGAATATCAGCATTATACCAAGGAACATAGTAAGCGATTTGTATATTATTGCCACTGTCACTTCCCATATTTGTTATGGCATTCCTTATGGCTACAAGCCGCTTTTTTTCAAGTGAAGCCTTGATCCTTTCAGCTGTTAAGATATTATGCGGGAATTCATATGAGGTCATAAGAGGCTTAAGCATTGGGAACTCAACTTCATCGGGAATCCTCTCCCTTTTATTAAATAGTTCAACAAGCTCATTGAATACTTTTACATTCCTCTCATTATCGGCATGTTTCACCACATCAAAAGCATAATATTTATCCGCTCCAGATAAAAGGGCTGCCAGTCCTATTCCGAGGGAATCCCCTGGGCCAAGTTCGGCAACGGTATGCAAGTCAATAGAAAGGCCGTTCTTGTATGCCATGACAAGGTGTCTTAGCCATACAGAATAACAGTATCTTGCCAACATCGCACCACCCCCGGTCCCTTTGGAGACTGGTTTATACATGCCGGGGATATGGGTAGCAACACCCTTGATTATGTGACTGATAACAAACATCATACTGTCATTTCCATCTGGATGTGTAGTGTGAATATTTCATTTCTTTTTAAGGATGAAGACGACAACCCTTGTAAGTAATTCCTGCCTTGTATATCCTTTGCTCAATAAAACGGCCTCAAGGGCTGGAGTTAATAATTTTTCTCCTTCATAAATAAACTTCTCTTCAATAACTTCTACATACTTATTGAATATTTCCCTGAATTCATTGAGTCGTAATTTATTCAAATATGCATTTACCGGATATTGATTTTCCAAAAGATGATCCCATAGAGGTACTTTTTTTGAAGGGGACTTATCCGGCTCGCTCCACTCCATATGGTGACTGCCGGACACGCTGGGAAACAGGTGTATTCCTATCCATGCTGTTCCTGAATGCTTGAGCACGCGGCTTATCTCCCTGACAACTCCATCAACATTATCCATATGCTGGAATACCCAGGCTGAATATATAAAATCAAAATGATTATCGGGAAAGGAAAGATCAGTTGCATTCATAATGCGGATATCTAACTCATTCAGTGGAATATTTTTCCCGTATCCTGAAAACAGTTCTGAAAAAAAACGCTTGTCAAATAAAAGATGCCTTGCCAGTGATTTAACAGCCCGTTCCATGCCATTTTTCCTTAATATACGAATGAACTTTGCAAGATCAATTTCATATGTTGGTATTTCCAGATCTATTCCAGTAACATCCGCTCCATCAGCTTTAAAAAGAATCGTCTGTACAGCAGTTTGGCCGCATCCTATATCAAGTATTTTAGCTTGGCTGATTTCAATACCGGTGTGTTTCCTGTATATGTCCAGTAAATCGTTGTGAAATTTTATTTCTGATGCAGCATCTCCAAGAAGCCCAGCCCTGTAAGCGCGATAAATATCTAGAAATGACAGCATGCGGTGAAAAAACGGTATTCGCTGCCCGCTCATAACATTCTTCATATATCGTTTCCCTCCCGGCTTCCGGCGCTTCAGTTGATAGTGAAAACTAAACCTATATAACAATAGCCGCTTCCCTTTAAAGTAACGCACAACAGATGCGGCAGATTATCACTTAAACATTACACATTATTTTTTTTGCATAAAAAGACAACAATCCTTGTGATTAAGTCTTCTCTCGTATAATCTTTATGTTGCAACATCTTTTCTAATTCTGCCGTTAATAGTGATTCTCCTTCATAAGTTCTTTTTTCGTTTAATAACTTCATGTGCCTGGAGAAAAATTCTCTGTAGTCACCCAAACGATATCTATTCAGATATGTATTTACAGGATATTTGTTATCTAACAGATGATCCCATGGCGACACTTTGTCTGAGAGAGATTTATCAGGTTCAGCCCAATCAAGATGATGCCCCCCTGATAAACTCGGGAAAAGATGTATCCCGATCCAGGCGATTCCAGATGGCTTTAAAACTCGGTTAATCTCCCTTATCGCACCTGGGACATCTTCAATATGTTCAAAGGTCCAGGCAGAATAAATAAAATCAAAATGATTATCAGGAAAAGAAAGATCCGTTGCATTCATAATGCGAATATCTAACTCATTCAGCGGAATACTTTTCCCGTATCCGGAAAATAGTTCTGAAAAAAATCGCCTGTCAAATAAAAGATGCCTTGCCAGTGACTTAACAGCACGTTCTATACCATTAGCTCTTATAACACGCATAAAGGTCTTTATCCCCATCTTATATGTTGGAACCTCCATATCTATGCCTGTAACATCAGCACCATCAGCTTTAAAAAGAATCGTTTGTACAGCAGTCTGCCCACACCCTAAATCAAGTATTCTTGCTTTATTGATATCAATATTAACGTTAGCCCTGAAAATTTCCAGAAGCTGCTTATGAAAACTTATTTCCCCTTTTGCATCTCCAAAAAGACCTGTACGATAAGCATGAAAAATATACAACATTGATGATATTCGATCGAGAAAAGATATTTTTTGCCCACTCATTACAGTTTTCACAGAATAATTTTCTCCTTGTATGGATATATTAATTCCAGATTTATGACCTATGAAGCATAACTAACAGCCTTCTTGCTTGCAAGTTGATAAATTTCCATAAGGTCAGCATAGTATTTTTCAGCACCCAGTTTTTCCTCCACTAATTTCTTTGCCATCTTTCCCCAATCTGCAGCTTTGTCAGGATTATCAATTACATATTCAATCTTTTCACTTAAGTCCTGAGCGTTGCCAGCCTCAAAAGTCAAACCCGTCTCATAGTCCCTTACAAGTTCCGGAATCCCCCCCATTCTTGCCCCTATGACAGGGACACTCATTGCAAAAGATTCTATTACCGAAATAGGGTTGTTATCATGACATTCTGACGGCAATACAACTGCTGCACTATTCTGTATCTCACAGCACAGATCTTCATACTTTAAAAATCCAAGAAACCTGACATTGCCGATATTCTCTTCCTTAACTTTAGCTTTCAATATTTCAGTGAATGGACCCTCTCCGCTCAATTTAATCTCAATAGTTTTATTTTTCTTATAAAGAATCCCGGCGGCATCAAGCAAAGTCCATAATCCCTTTTCCGGGACATGTCTGCCGATATAAAGCACCGCCTTTGATTTCTCAATTTTGCCAGCAGCAAAATTGAACGCACTGAGTTTTTTTGTATCAATAAAATTCGGCAAATAAAAAAAGTTCTTCTTAAACCCCATTTCCTCCAGTTTGCTTTTTGCAAATTTGCTGGTACATATAAAGATGTCTACATTTTTGTAAATATCAAGAACTTTGTGATGGAGATACATTTCCACTGCTGTCAAAAGACTTTTTGCAAAAGAGTTTTTGACACATTTGTTCTTGACCGCCTTATAATATTTGCCTCCACTGCATTCTTCACATACTGTCCCATATATAGGGTGCCGCCTTAAAAGCGTATATGACCCGCAAACCATCTTATAATCATGCAAAGACATAACAACTGGAATTTTCTTCTTTTTTAAAACATGCAGTATTGAAGGCGAAAAAACATGGTAGATATTATGGAGATGGGCCACATCAACAGGATATTCCTCGATTAATCTTGTTAACCTTTTCTTTGCTTCAAGAGAATAAATAACCCGCCCGGCAATTTTAAGCTGGTCAATGATGCTGTGTCTCGCACTAAAATCCACATATGGCATAAAATATTTATCCATTTCACAGGGTATGTTTTCAGGGTGCTGCGTTGAAAAGAAGACGGAATGATGTCCATGTTCTTCCAATAATTTTGCTGTGTTGAAATAGACAGACTCAGACCCGCCTCTGAAGTAATGGAAGTTGTTAATGTGAAGAATATTCATGCTTTCCCTGGCAAAATAAAATCGCTACTCTCACCTCTAATAATTTTCCTAACTCCCCTTGTGTAGCCAATAAGGCCATCGAGATTGAATCTGACAACTGCAAGGTAAAATCCGAAGACCGCGTATCCTAAGTGAAGCCACATGTAGCAGATAAAATTATAAATATTTTTATGTAACTTCATCTTATAAAAATAATGTTTCGCCAATATCACATTCTCTATCAACTTTTTATCATCAGCTCTTCCAGCATTAGAGCACACATGCTCCAGCCTTGCTTTCGGGGTCATCGCAAGCCTGTATTTTCTCGACACCCTGAATGAAAAGTCAAAATCTTCAGACAACCCGTATCCAATGAAATTTTCATCAAATAAAAATTCCTGAAAAACCTCTTTCTTATAACTCATTACACAACCCGGCAATGTGGACACTTCTAAATATTCCATATCATTATATCGGGGATTTGAATAGATAAACATCCGTTTGTCGGTAAAATTGCCGCGCATAAAATATTTATACAAGATAGTGCCGATAAAACCCTGATGAAGATTCGTTATTGTACCGCCTACTCCGTAAAGAGAGGGATCTTTTCTGTATGTCTCCAGTATATGAAAAATAAAATCCTCTTCCAAAAGCACATCATCATCCAGAAAAAGCAGGATATCGCTTTTATTCCTTTTCAATGCTACATTTCTTGCCTGGGCCAATCCGGTTATTTCAGTGGCATGAATATATTTAAGACTGATTCCGCTTTTCGTTGATTCATCCAAGTTATTGAATAGAGATAATACTGCATTATTAACATCTGGTGAAATGTTCTGGTCAACTATTATTATTTCAGATGGTAAATAAGCCTGTATTAAGATACTCTTTAGGGTGTTTAACAGGTCTTCACATCTGTTTTTTGTTGGAATAGCCACAGAGATTGTCATCATTTTTTATAGGGAGCTCTTTATTTCTTTTATTACCTTCAATGATTCGGCGGATGTCGAGTAGGGCTTATCTTCCTCTGGGTCAATGTTTAAATTATAACACAGGGTTTTATTGCCATTCTCAATAATTTTTTCCCCATTATTGAAAACATAAGCTGTAAGGGTGGTATCTTCCAAGCCTATGTCTGACATAGAAAACGACGGGCTTCGCTCTTTGCAGCTTTGAATATCATGAGTAACATCCGGCAGTTGAGATATCACCCATTGACGTTTATCGGAAGAATTCAAATCAAAAGAACTCTCCGGACATGGCTGCCAGTGATTTAATTTGTTCAGAAATGTAGTGTAAAGATCCTGGAGCATTACCAAGCTGTTTATATGCTTATCATGATTTTCTGCCTTTCCGCTCCACTTTATATATAGGGGAATCCGCGTCAGTGGCTCATAAACTGAAAAATGATGCTGAACATGGCCTTTCTCACCGAAATGCTCGCCGTGATCGCTCGTGATAATTAATGTGCAGTCATCATACAGACTGCTCCTTTTCAGAAAATCAATAAAATCGGCAATGACCAGATCAAGATACAGTATCTCTTCCTCATACTTCAGTTTAATGTACTCAATCAGTTCACTGCTGAACGGCCCTGTTGCATAATGATCTAACGGTATCCTTTCATTGTAATAGCGCTCATGTGCTGTATTGCGCTTAACAAAGGTATTCCGTGTTACACGGGGCGGATTATAACGGTTGTGAGCCTGCATGAGATTTATAAAACAGAAAACCTGCTGGCTGCTGTTTTCAGATAAAAACCGCTTCGTGGATTTCATCGCCTTATTCGTTGATAAAGTGGCATCTATCAGGATATCCCGGTATCTTTTGTGAATCCTCTCCCTCATCCCCTTTATAACATCCATTCTATTGTCGCCTGCCGCAATTGATTGCAGCAGTCTCATTATCTTTTCAAGCCTGTCTTTTCCCTCCACCTTCAAAGATATCTCATCGCCGCCGGGATCCGGAAGCCATAACTGCAGGAATGTGTCAAACCCCTTGCCAAATCCAAACTGTTTTGCAATCAGGGCGTTTGCGATGCAGGCAAAGGTCCTGTAACCCGAATCCTGAAATAATTCCGCCAATGTTTTGAATATAGGATCCAGATTAAAAGAGGTCTTCGTTTCCATGACCTGTGACGGATACAGTCCGGTAAACAGAGATAAATGCGAGGGGGTAGTCCAGGGAGCCGGGGCATATGCCCTGTTGTAAACAATAAAATCATTATCAATAACCCGTGCCAGATTCGGCAGGGTATTTCGTGAGTTGCCGTAATGCGGCAGGCTCTTCGCCCTCAGTGTATCACAAAGGATGATTATGACTTTTTCTTTGCTCATGATTAATTGCCCTTAAGTTTACTGAAAATATCTTTTATTTTATATACCATCATGGACAGATTCTTCACGATGAATACTTTTCTCTTTGCATCTATGAGAGTCATATCTCCAACTGCTGAGATAGTATGCAGGCCGTCAGGATACGGAGTATTCTTAAAAGGTTCTACCGCAACCGCTGTTTCTTCTCTGAATTCTGAAGCCGTAAGGCGCAGTATCCGGTTAAAACAGATCTGCCCACCGTATGTATGGGAGCAATCCTGAACAGGACGGTACAGATATCCGTTGTAAAAAAAAGGGGTACCTGCAGGCCGTGACGAACGGATATCCATCTTTACCGGATTGTTGGCATGAGGCTGCCATGGGCCGAAGAGATCATCTGCATGCCAGATCTTAAGTTTATAATTGAAACCGTCATTCTGGTCTGTGGCAAAAAGCCACCAGAGTCCGTCATATTGAAATACCGTGCTGTCCAGACCTGAGAAGTTACGAATAAGAGTAGCTGCCTTCTTCCAACGGAATGGAAATTCTTCAAAGGCATAGAGAGCTACCTCTCCGGCTGCCCCCGTTTCAGGGATGCAGTAAATTCCACCCTTATACTCAATCAGGTAAGGGTATGACATATGAAAAGGTTCATTAATTACAGTATTGGCAGAAGAAAAATCCAGGCCGTTAAAGCTTGCTGATGAAATATGTCCCTTTGTCGAACGGTAATCAAGCTCTTCAAAAAGTATATGGATCTGTCCGGCATATTTTATACCAAAGGGGTCGGCAACGAAATTTCTGTCAGAAGACACAGGAAGCCATTTGATCTCAGGTGTAAAGTCAGGAGTTAAAAAATCATGGATAGGACTGTCTACTATCCCAATATTCCATTGATCGCAAAAAAGATACCTGAACATTTTTTTAAAAAAGTTGCCTGCTATCCTAATGAAAAATAATCCCATCTGAAGGTTGCCCGGATTATTTTGAACAGAAGCGAATGTGCCTGAAGGAGGCGCATCAAAGTAACCTGCGGTGCCATTTTGAATATCAATGCATACCTGAGCAGGCCATCCTGATGTCTGAAACAGCACCTCATCAAGATTGTTGACATATGACGTTGTCAACGTCCTGAAAAACCCTTTCCTAAGGATTATCCCGGCATCAAACCTGCCGGTGAGGCGCTGCAGTACCGCACCTGTCACATTATCACCGTGATAAATCTCCCAAAAAGCAGGTGGGCATCCCCGATACTTCTCCTCATCACCATGGTGAAAAGACCATATCCCATACCGCGGCGCCTCCAGTATCTCCCCGCATACAAAATCAAATCCAAAGCGCAGGATGAAATCCAGATCGTATTGCCGTATTTCCGAGATATCGGAGCTTTTGAAAGACTGAGGCTGTTTTCCGTTGCTGAGTGTCATGCAGCGGATTGAAGGGACTTGCGAGAGAGCAGAAGACATGTCCACGCACCGATAGGCGCGTGACCTGAACATCACCAGAAACCGCCAATAAAGACTCCATAATATCTTAAACTTCCTGAGATTCCCATATGCCTTTGACGTATTATCGTCAATAATAAGAAGGGCAATCTCCACATTCGGCAAAGACAGAAGCTTTTGAAGGCAGTCGGCTTCCCATGCTGTAAAAGAGGTACCTCTACACATGACAGCAAAACGTATGGAACGTATTTTCCTGTCAGAAATGTCTAACCCATTTTTAGCAATCCCGCTGTTCATTTAATGAAATTTCCACCGTCGATCACTTTCTGAAAAAGCTCTGCATACTGCTTGCAAATAATATCCCATGAATACTGTTCCGCCTTTTTTCTCGCATTGCTTCCCATCATGCTCCGCAGTTCTTTGTTTCCCATCAGATAATTAATTGCATTTACAATGGCATCGACAGAGCCTGTTTCTATGATGAAACCGTCCTTCGCGTGCTCCATATATTCAAGAAAACCAGTGTTCGTAGCAATAACTGCTTTCCCGCTTGCCATAGCTTCCAGCCCTACCAGAGGCGCATATTCAACCAGCGAAGGGAATATACAAATAGTCGCCTGCTTTACCATATCCTCAGGTTTTTCCACATAACCAAGATTTTTTACATTGTCTCCCTGTATGAGCCCTTCCATAGGGCCTTTCCCTGTAAACCAGAATTCATACATCGGAAGTTGTTTCGCAGCCTCCAGCAAATATCGAATCCCTTTAAGTTCCACATATCTGCCCATAAATAAGATTATATTGGATCTCTCATTGCTGTTATCCACAGAAAAACGCTCCAGATCTACCGCTATCGGAATATATTGAGTCCTGACACCAAAATCACGCTTTATCACTTCCCCGAATTTCCGGCTTACCGTAGTTATTGCTGAAGCCTTATTAAATGCAGCTCTTGTTTTATATTTATCCCATTGGACTGAAAGAAGGTTCCTTTTCTCAACATAGAATCTCATACCCATATCTGTCAATACTTTCTTCCCGGGATAGTTCCGAAGGATATATCCCCACGGCATGACCAAGTGAATGCTTATCAAATCGAAATTGTACCTGGAAAATATTTCATCTATATACTTTTTGCCTAACGTAGAATAATATAACGCCAGGGGGCGATGATGAGGCACATAATGGATCATCATGCCATGCTTGTTCTCGTCAAGACGCCTCTCTCCTGTAGTCAGCACATGCACCTCAAATCTGCTGAGCAATCCCGTAGCCACCTTCCATGCCACAAGTTCCGCTCCTCCGACATGAACCGGTTCCATAGCGCTGACAGAAGCCGGAATGGATGTCGAGACTATCAGAATCCTTTTCATCTTCTATCCACTCCCAAGATACTCTCTCTTCCATAAACTGAACACTAACAGATTAAATAACCGCGCACTATGATCAATGCCGTGTTCCTGCTCATCCAATAACTGTTTGATAGTTGAATGGTTGAAATATTCACTTTTGTCACCCATTAGAACTTCCCTGACATGTGACTTCAGAGGGCCGCTGAACCAATCAGATATTGGGACTGAAAAGCCCCATTTTCTTTTTATGTCAAGTTCTTCAGGCAGGAGCTTTTTCGCCAGTTTCTTAAGAATATACTTTGTTGTTAACTGTTTCACCTTCAGGTTCCCGGGGATATTCCCGAATGAAAATTCCGCTATCCTGTAATCCAGAAGCGGCGCTCTCGTTTCAAGTGAGACCATCATGCCGGCCCTGTCAACCTTTACCATGACATCATCAGGAAGATATGTCTTTAGATCAGCATAAGTCATACTTGTAATAAAATCTTTATTCCTCAGTCCCAGGAAGCTTCGCCTTGATAATTCAGGAGCAGTGAATGCACTTTCTAAACTTCTTGTGATATCTTTGTTTAAAAGATTTCTCCTGCCAGGTTCATCGAAAAAAGCCCGGGTATAGCGCTCAACAAAAACATCATGCAAGTCGAGTTTCAAGAGCAGCATCTGCTTTTTTATCCTGCCTGCCGTATCATCAGGAATATGTTTTGCCGCTCCAGCCAGCCCTTCCCTCAGAAAGGAGGGCACCAGCATTCTTGCGTAATAATCAAAAAGGCCTGCAAGATATACCGTATAGCCGCCAAAGATCTCGTCGCCTCCGTCGCCTGATAAAGCTACGGCAACATGCTCTCTTGTGACCTTAGAAACATAGTATGCGGGTATCATTGAAGAATCAGCAAATGGCTCGTCAAACTGGCGGACTAAATCCGGAAGGACAGAGAAGGCATCGGGCTTCACAATAAGCTCATGATGTTCTGTGCCGAAATGATCAGCAACTATCCTTGCGTAAGGAAGTTCATTGTGTGCATTATTCTCAAAACCTATGGAAAAGGTTTTTACAGGCCGGCTCGAAATCTTACTCATCAACGCCACAACAAGGCTCGAGTCCACCCCTCCGCTCAAAAAAGCCCCAAGCGGCACATCGCTTATCATCCTTATACGCACAGCATCTGTAAGAAGTGTTTCCAGTGTTTCCAGAAGTTCCTCTTCAGAGGGGATCTTCTCTGCAAGCCGCGGCACATCCCAGTAACTCCATATCTTATGCTCCCCATTGTCTAAATTGTAGATCATTGCATGGGCAGGGAGGAGTTTCCTGATGGCTTGAAAAATACTCATCTCACCAGGAACATAACCAAAGGTCAAATAGGAATTAAGCGCCTGGAGGTCGAATTCTCTGGAGATGTCTTTAATCCTTAGAAGCGCTTTGATCTCTGATGAAAAGGCGAAACCGCCGGATCGTTTATCCAGAGTGTAATATAATGGTTTCTTCCCGATCCGGTCCCTTGCCAAAAACAAGATCTTCCTGTTGTCATCGTAAATACCAAAGGCAAACATCCCGTTGAATTTACTTATACAGTCAGTCCCCCATTCTTTGTAAGCGTTGATAATAACCTCGGTGTCAGAGCGGCTTTTGAAAGCGTAACCCTTTTTAGTCAGTTGCTCATGGATTTCCTGGAAGTTGTATATCTCACCATTAAAGGTAATCCATATTTTACCTTCGCGGTCTGACATAGGCTGCCTGCCGGCATCAGACAGGTCTATAATAGAAAGCCTTCTGTGTGCCAGGCCAACTGTTTTATCCCGGCTCATCCAAAGCCCTGCGTCATCAGGGCCGCGATGAATCATGGTATCGCGCATCCCTATCAGCATTTCCGGATCCAGTCCTCTTCTATCTGCTATTCCCGCTATTCCGCACATTTAGATATAAACAACCTCTCATAATTTTTAATTGCAGTGCTGACATCAAAGCTCAGAACTGTTTTCTCTGCCTCACTTATCATCGATTCAGCCAGGTCACGATGATCAAGAACCGTGATGATCGCATCCGCAAGCTTTTTCTCATCTTCAACTGGAACCAAGAGCCCGTTCACTGTGTCAGTTATAATCTCCTCAGGCCCTGAAGGGCAGCGTGTCGATACAACCGGCACGCTGCATGCCATGGATTCAAGCAATGCATTTGGGAATCCTTCAACCCTTGAAGAAAGCACAAAGACCGCAGACCGCCGGACAAACTTAAATGGGTTGCTCTGAAAGCCCAAAAAAGCCACATCATCACTGATCTCCAGTTCTGATGCCATCTGCTTAAGTATGTTTAGATTTTTATCTTCCCCTTTCCCTATTATGACAAGCCTGCATCGGATCTTTTCCCTGACATGCCGGAAGGCACTCAACAAAATATCATGGCCTTTCCTCTGATATCTATCAACTGAACCGATATTGATAATAATTGGTATGTCTTCCCCGAACCATGGGTGCTCAGTCACCGCCTGATTTGAAAGCTCCTTTATTTTATCTATTGGAAGTGGATTATAGATCACGTCTACTTTATCTTCAGACAAGTTAAAATTCTCAACAAGATCCTTTTTCATCCCCTCTGAATTAACAATAATCCTGTCAGCCATCGGATAAAGGGCCTTTATAAGAAACTTCAAACCATACTGTTCCCCTTCAAGCGCGATAGAGGGATATGTCCTGACACTTGCCATTATAGTCAGGTTTTCTTTAAGACTTTTTTTTGTTAATAACCCTGCGCATATTGCGATAAGATTAACAGCGCTCAGCATACTGAATAAAACATCAGGTTTTTCTAATGCTATTATTTTTCTTACTCTCATTATTCTCTTAATTGCATAAACTATTTTTTTATAAATACTATCTACCCCGGGAAGATACAAACTGTAGATTTTTACGTCTATGGGGATATCGTATGCACGGTGACAATCTTCGTAAACAATACAGACCGGCTGGATTTTATCCCTGTCGAGATATTGAAGGATAATGGACAATACCCTTTCAGCTCCGCCTGAAGTAAATCCTGGGATTAAAAAAACTACCTTTACTTTCTTCTTCAAAATATGCCTATTGACTTCTCAGGCACGCCAATGTCCTGATCAGATATTTTATTCTTGCTTTCACGAATATCATTGTCAAAATAACCACAAACCTGTTCTGCATTAATATGGTTTCCTGAAGACAAATTGATTAATGCCACAGCTAAAATCAGTTTTTAATTGTGAGAGCATGAAATTGTTTTTTTTATAAAAATTAAAGATCTCTTCCGGAGTTGCTACTTCAAATGGATAGCCGCCGAGCCAGTCAATCCAATCGTATATGAGTGACATCCCTCTGTTGTTTTTGTAATCAGAGTAACGCCTGATCGGATTCCGTACAAGCAGCACGTCAACAGCAAAGCCGTACAATATAAAATAAGGCAGAAAGATTCCCAGCACCATCGTCCTGCCAAAAAAACCAGAACAATATATTTGTTTAACTCTTGTCCAAAATTTCGATCTATATCCTTCATCATTGTAAATTGCTATGAATAAAGCCCCTTCCCTTCCTATAGGGATTTGAACATTATTTAATGCCTTCCACATGTCCCCTGTGTGATGAAGCACTCCCCATGAATACACAATGTCAAACTTGCCGAGCAATTCCAGGTATTCTGCATCAAGTACAGAGCCTCGTTCAATGATCCAATTATTATCCTTAGGGAAATAACGGTTCTTGAGTTCTCTTGTGCAAGCAACTGACTGGGGGTCATAATCTAAAGAATGGACTCTAGCACCAAGACGCCTAGCAGCAAGACTGAACAACCCGCTGCCAGAACCAATATCAAGAAAACTTTTCCCCTTCAAATCCTCAACTTCAAGCATCTGCTTTAAAGACAGTTCCGCCTGTAAGATACGTTCATCGTTAAGCACAGATAGGAACCCCCTCCAGTTCTTCCCAAATTCAAAGCGTTTTCCCTCTGCTACCTCGGTATCAAACATTCATGATCTCCTCATCAACCTAATCGTCTTTACAGTTTTTTTTAGTATTGATACAGTTTTAATAGTATAGGTAGACCCATTGTCTGGACAGTTTGACGGCTGATTTAAAGTAAGCGAAACGAGAGATACGACCACATTCATGGCTTTTCCAATCCTTTATTAACTAATAGATTATCAACCACATTAATTAAGACAGGCAATATATTATCTGCAACAGCCATACTCCCCAAGTCTGTAAAATGGCAATCATCAAAATAATAATCTAACGTTTTGGGAATGTTATCGTCTAAATTTATATAGCTAATTGCCGACTGAGAAGCGATCGATTGTTGAACGAAGTTGTATCTGGCCATTTCTCTTTTTAGCCAGGCCCCAGAAGGTCTTACCGGGCCTTTTGGAGTACTCACCGAAAACCATAACCTGTTAAATTCGATAGGGTCAAAAGATTCTTTCCATAGAACTGGTTGCCCCAGCATAATCACCTGCACTTTTTTTTGTTTTAAAAATGTAGCTATCCAGCTTATGGTATCACGAAATTCGTTAATCGGATCAGGATTTCTTATAAGATTTTCAATGTATGGGTAATTTTGGTATTTACCCCTCAGATCCGGAAGATTGGAGCTATGCCACTCTACAAACCCTCCGGTTTTCAACATTATTTTTGTCATTAATTTTTCTTTTATAAATACAACTCTCCGGAAAATCTGTGAATATTTCTTTAGCCATTTTATGATTGAGCTATCTCTTTTTTTTGAGAATATTTCATTGATACTACTATATTTATAATCTATCCCTCCATTCCAGGCCAGATCATTTATTCCCAGCAAAGTAATAACAATATCCGGCTTTATCTTATCAAACGTCTCCTGTATCCATAAAGCATCATTCGATGCCCGAAAGCCGCCTACCCCAAAAGCCATAGTCTGGAATTTTAAATCAGAATGCCCATAATACTCTTGAAGTTTAGTTTCAAGTATCCCGCACCAGGTATCTTGAGTTTCTTGAGTGGGCTGATTAGTGGTTGATGCCCCCAAGCATAGTATAGAGATCAAATTATTCGGCTTAACATCGTCGATCTCAGATAACGATCTTAAGCCATATTTCCCACTCTTATACACAATAGTACTCTTTAAGCCAGGTAAATCCTGCGTTAATAAACTTTCTACCATTCTATTGTCGAGAGAAACAGGGGAAAACGCCCATAGAATCAGATCAAACACAAAAACTAAAAAAATAAATATAATAGATTGAACAAGCAAAACCATGAGCGTCTTGTTTTTATTGAGTATCTGAATGCTCATAATTAAATCATAATTCTAAAAGTTGCTGTCTAAGTGACCCCCATCGTCTGGATAGCTTGACATTGGAATCCACCTATAGTATTGATTTTGTTTTCAAATACCTCCAGGGGAAATCTCCACAGGCAACAGATTTCCACATGTAGATAACAAGAGCTGCAATCAAAAGATAATGCTGCCCCGCATTAACATTGTTAATCCTCAGTATAAAATACAGCGAGGCAATGACGGCAATAAAAACGATATCAAATTGCAAACCTTTTGCCAGAGTGAGGATTGAAGATTTTTTATAAATAAGCCAGACAGACATAATATTAACCATTGAGAGGGTAAATGAGGTTGAAACGGCTGAGGCAATGATCCCAAAACGAGGCACAAAAATAATATTTAATATAACATTGCAAATTCCCCAGAAGATTGTGATCTTCATAAAAGCCATATGCCCGCCGGTCATTTGCAAAAACCATCCTGTTAATCCCGATCCTGCATTTACAAGCTGTCCAAGTGACAAGATCACCAATACTATATATCCGCTGGAGAATTCTGATCCATACATATATTTCAAAATAATGTCCCCCTCAAGTATAAATATCAAAACAATAGGCATTGATGAAGTTAGTATCCAACGTGAACTCTCACTAATTACTCTTCTGAGTTCTTTAGTGTCACCAGATGCATGAAGTGAAGATATAATAGGCGGCATAATGGTGGAAAAAGCATAAAGAGTAAAAATTATAAATGTGCACATTTTGACAGCAACACCATAAATCCCTACGGCTTCTGTTGAGGAATACATTCCTACTATCCAGATATCCGCTTCACTGAAAAGAAACCAGCCGAAAGTAGCAATTATCATTGTTGGCCCGACCCTGATAATTTCTTTGAATTCATTCCAGCGGTATAATGCATTGGTACCGCTCATTTTATTAAATAAGAATGTTAAAGAAAGCACCAGAGCAATTAATTCTCCCAAAATATAAGCAACAATCGCATATAAGGATGAAACTTCAAAAAAAGACAAGAGCAAGAAAAATACTAATCTAACTAATGGGGATATAACCGCATGCGGCAGTAATGCTTTAAATGTATTCTTATATCCCTTTAAAATAGCCTGTATTAAACTGTTTAACACATTCAAAGGTAACGCAATAACCACAATCGGCAACAACTTTAAAAGCGCAGGTGCATGGAATACATTTAGTGCGATATATTTTGAAGCTATCAATATTACAACAGCAAACACTATTGACAGCAAAGAACAAAATATCAACGTCAAATAGATTATGCCCTTAAGTTTTTCCTTTTCTTCTTTTTCAGCATATTGAGGAACAAAACGCATCATTGCACCTTGCATTCCAAAAGCTGCTAACAAACCTGATATATACACAATAGTCAAAGCCAAAATAACTTCTCCTATTCCATTGGTGCCCAGCATCCTTGCTAGAGCAACTTGATTAATAAATCCCAATGCGGTACCGCCTATCTGCAGGATATAAGCCACTGCCCCGCCCCTGGCACCAACTCTTAAGTTATCTTCCTTTTGTTTGTGTTGTTCTATTGGATCTACAGACATTTTGCCCTATATCAATCTCTAAATTAAAAACTATTTTTCGTTATACTGTTTTATAAGTAATCACATGTATCCCAATGCTTTCAGTTTTTCTTCTGTCTCCTTGTCCATCACATCAGTTTTGAGCTCTTCCCCTTGCCTTTTCCTGCCATGACGGGCCGTACAACACTTACAATCAACAACGCTGTACCCCTTATTATAAATACTTGAAAACTGCAACTTACTTTCTTTAATCCTTAGCCAAACATCACTTTCTGTTAACTCAGCCAACGGCCTTATTATTTCAATATTATCAATGCGCTTCAGATAAGAATCCTCAATCCCGTTTCCTCTCTCCTCATCTCTAAATGGGACAATTAAGCATTCTGCTTTAGCCATCTCCAGATACTCTTTTAAAGCCCCTCCCTTTCTTTGGCTGCAACATTCAGACATATCAATTGCCGGATCAGCAAGGGCATTAATATTGCGAATAATATTTATATCAGCAGCAGATGTTTTGACATAATCCATAATTTCATTGAAATGGAATCCAGTATCTATAAAAACAATGTTCATATCCATATCGTTAACAATACTCATCAAAAGCGTAGAAGCTTTATCACCGGTAAAGAGAAATACCGATTTTCTGTCATTAATTGAATTTTTAATTTTATTTCTAATGTTATACATGGAAGAGATAGTTTTATTTAGAAAATTTAGGAGACAAGAAATATGTTTAACAAATTTGCTTTAGGCACACTGCCGCTTAATTGCCTGAAAAAATAAACCGCTTGAAGATAAATCATCATCTGAAATATCTTGATATTTTTCAGTCAGCTGTACTCTCATAATATTCGATGCTGTTTTAATGCGCTTAGTACATAATATTTCAAAGCATTCTTCTTCCAGAATCTTACTGTGAAATGCAAACAACTCCCGATTCAGCCAATATTGACGTCTTCCTCTCATTAATCTCCATATAAAATCAGAATATGTCCAATGTCCATTCCACTCATCTGCCGTTCCATGACATCTAAGGTCTATTTGGTGAGAAATATAACCATCTTTTTTAAGCCATAAATACATGACATGATACGCATTTTTCAGGTCGTTAACATGTTCAAGTACTGCTTGAGAAAAGATCATATCAACCGATTCTTTTTTCACAATACTAGATCCGAACCAAGGAGCCGTATATTTTATCAATGAGTCTTTATGGTTTGGATGTAATATTGAATGCCTGATTTTTCTAATACGGCAGTCATCTGTCGCCTGCTCCAGACGTTCATCAGTAAGTATATGCTTTGGGAATGTATAATCTTCCAGATCCGGCTTTACTTCAGGAAATTCATCCTCTCCGGGAATATCTTCTCTATTCTTGAACATTAAAACTAACTCGTCAAAAATCTCGATATTTCTTTCTATGTTTGCATACTCAGCAACATCAAAAGCCAAATATTCCTCAGCACCAGACAACAGCGCTGCCAATCCACTGCCAATTGAATCCCCCGGCCCCAATTCTGCAACCACATTCAGGTTCGTATTTAGCCCGTTATTCCTTGCCATTACTAAATGGCGCATCCAGACAGAATAACAGTATCTGGCTGAGTTAGTGCCGCCGGTGCCTTTACCAAAAAACTTATTGAAACCAGGAAGATAAGTTATCATACCAACAACCAAAGGCTTTAATTTCATATCATCCCCCTGCGCCTGAATATTTCTATCACAAGATATAGAGTTTTCTGTCAACTCCAAATCGCTGCCATCATATTGCAACTTACCCCATTTTTACCAAGGTCATGTTTTTATTGTTCTCTATATATCTCTGAATATCAGATAGTTCGTCGTGATGAATATCCATAATCTTATTCCTCGTGGAATTTCTACAAATAGCTCAGGACATAATTACATTAAAGTTTACAGTATTATCCGGTTTGCAATAAAACTACTAACAGATCAATTTTCTGTGTTTTTATGGATTGCCTGCTGATATATTCTTATTAATTTCTCATAATGGTCTTCAGCATTAAGATTCTTCTCAACAAATGCCCTGGCATTTCTACCCATTATTGAAACTTTGCCAGGATTATCAAGAACATATTCAAGCTTCTGACACAGATCTTGCGCATTCCCTGGCTCAAAAGTCAGTCCTGTCTCATTATCTATAACCATCTCAGGAATTCCGCCTATTCTGGCTCCGATCAGAGGCACCCCCATTGCAAAGGTCTCAATGATCGACATCGGATAATTATCATACCATTCAGAAGGGAGAACAGCCGCAAGACTGCCTTTCATTTCATGATATACTTCTTCACTCTTAAGAAATCCTAAGAACCTCACATTATCAATGCCATCTTCCCTGACCTTCTTCTGCAGCAACTCATTCATGGGGCCTTCACCGGCAATTCTTATTTCAAAATCCTTTTTTTTATCGTATAAAAGCTTTACAGCATCAAGCAATGTCAACAGCCCTTTTTCAACAGAAAGCCTCCCGGCATAAATTATATAGTTTCCTTTTTCAGCATACTGACTATCGATCTTTTCATCATATTTCTTCAATTTTTCAGTATCAATAAAATACGGGAGGTTAACTATCTCTTTTGTGAAACCCATTTCCTCAAATTTATTCTTCAGAAACAGGCTCGGAGCTATAAAAATATCAACATTACGGTAGATGTCAAGAATCTTGTGATGAAAGTACATCTCTAAAGCAGTAAGGATACTTTTTTTATAAGATTCTTTAACGCACCTGTTCTTAACCGTCATAAAATATTTCCCATCTGAGCATTTCTCACAGATATGCCCGCGAGTTCCCCCCCTTAAAAACAGGATATATGAACCGCATACAAGTTTGTAGTCGTGAAGGGTCATGACTATGGGAATCTTTCTCTTTTTTAACTCATGTAGAATAGACGGCGAAAATCCATGATAGATATTATGGAGATGAGCAATATCAACAGGGTATCTATCCAAGAAATCTGACAAACGGCTTCTTGCCTCAAAAGAATAAAGTATCCTCCCTGCAATCTTTAACTGATTAAATAAACTGTGCTCCGCATTTAAATCCACATACGGCATAAAATATTCACTTGTATCGCATGGAAAGTTTTTTGGCCAGTGCATCGAGAAAAAATAAGATTTATGTCCATGTTTTTCTAACAGCTCCGCTGTCATAAAATAGTAGGTAGCAGCCCCGCCTATTATAAAATGATTGTTATTTATCTGAAGGATGTTCATAACTGTATAAACCCATGATTGGGGTTGCTACTTATTGAAAAAACTCGTTAAGTTAAATTTTGTGTATCCTGCGCTTGAGACCGCAAATTGATCAGATAAGCTTCACATATAGCCATGAATATCCAAAAATAAATAGCCATATCCCTAAAGCCTTGACCCGTTGCCCCATTTATCATAACTGATATTATTACTGTGAGAGAGACAAGTGCATAATCCTTAGCAATTGATTGAGGCAGCCTGAAGAGCTTAAAACTCATCTTTGCCCCTTTGTACATTAGATACAGGTATGAAAGAAGCCCCACAATACCTGTTTCTATCATTATTCTTAGATATTCATTATGAAGATCGACCCCGCCAACTCCGTATTGATTTATGGATGAAGAAATATTCTCCCCGGTATATATGTGAACGTATGCCTGTCCCCAGCCAAGAATCGGTTTCTGAACAAAAAGTGCCCAACCAAGTTTATTTAGTATTAACCTGTAATTTGATGAGGGATCCGGCTGCATTCTCAGCCAGATTATATTTGTCACATCAGGCCTGATCATGAGTACAAAAATACATGCCAATACAAAAACCACAACTAACTTCCGGTATCTCAATATCCCTACTACAATCAAGACAAACACAAAAGTAATCCATGCATTACGCGCAAGGGCATTAAACAATAAGAAAGGCAACATCACAAACATGACATAACATTTCCATCTATCCTTTTGCTCTAATTGATAATAATAATATATGGATATTACAAAAAAGATTACTATGTAAGACCCTATACTTGTTGCATGCAGGAAACCGCCAAGCCGAGGCATAGATATCTCAGAACTTATTTCCGCCTCCATATTTCTCATTATGTTGCCACCCAGCGAGGGGAAATATATTACTGCAACGAAGTATATGAACATAGGCACAAATACAGATGTTAATGCGGCTAACAGCTTCTTAGCATCTTTCATGTCTTTAAAATTATCCAGAATAATAAAATATAAAGGCATATGTGTAGACAATCTTATAATGTCACGAAATGCAAAGAATTTATATTTTTCTATATAAGTTAGAGAGAGCGTTACTATTCCAAAGAAAATTAATATCGGGATTGTTAATTCATATTTAAATATACGCGGTCTTTTCAAAAGCATATATATAACCCCATAGAGAACCCCAAAAGCAACAAATACCCCTCCTAAGTTGAACCCGGTGTATAAGCCGCCTACCCTGAATGCTAAAAATTCCTGCAGAATACCCATTATAGGATATGTAGTAACTATAAAATACACATAAGCCCTAGGGTATCTTATAAAAATAGCGACAAGAACAACTACTACCGCCCCTACCAACACATACGCATAGTTGTCGAGGAGAAGCAGACTGACCAGATAACTGATGAAGACCGCGATAACTAAACTACTATGTTTAAGTATCCAGGATTTGATATTAGAGATATTAACCATCTTTTATTAATTATATTTCATACCAAGAATAATGAATTGTCTAATAATCCCTTGAATGTAATTTTAAGATACCGGGAAGAACACTTCTGAAAAGCATAAGAAGAAATATTAAAGGGCAGGTATATTTTTGAAATACTCACAAGTTTTTTCCAGTCCTGCATTTAACGATGTCGCAGGTTTCCAATGCAGGTATTTTTTTGCTCTTGAATAGTCGATGACACTCCTTTCCTGCTCCCCGGGTTTTGAAGGGCCATGTTTTTCTTTTATTGAAGGGCCTATTATCCTCTTAAGGGAATTGAAAATCTGATTAACAGAAGTCTCAATACCTGTGCCAACATTAAAAACATTGTCATTGAGGTTATCTTTCAGCGATAGGATATTTGCTTCAACAACATCGTCAATATAGACATAATCCCTGGTCTGTTTCCCGTCTCCATTAATAACAGGAGATATACCGTTTAAGATCATCTTAATAAAAATGGCTACCACACCGGCTTCCCCATGAGGATCCTGCCGAGGCCCGTAAACATTAGAATATCTAAGAGCGGTATACTCTAATCCATAAACCTTCTTATAATAGTACAAATAGTGTTCCGCAGTGAGCTTGGTTATGCCATACGGGCTGATAGGCCTTGTAGGGTGGCTTTCCGAGGCCGGAAAAACTTCCTGATCTCCATAAATAGCACCGCCTGTTGAAGCAAAAACCACTTTCTTTGTTTTATATTTAACACAATTCTGAAGAATGTTTAGTGTGCCTAATATATTTATCTTGGCATCAAAAACAGGATCTGAAACAGAAAGCCGCACATCCTTCTGAGCCGCCTGGTGACAGACATAGCCAGGCCTCTCTATCTTAAAAACAGATTCGATCTTCGAACTTTGAATATCTAATCTGTAGAATTTAGCATGCTTGTTAATATTCCTTTTATGGCCAGTTAAAAGATTATCAACTACAACAACTTCAAAGCCTTCATCAATAAGCCGGTCTACTATATGAGAACCGATAAAGCCTGCGCCACCGGTTACCAAGATTTTATTTTTTTTCATAGCTCACTCTTATTTATTACATTGTAAAGTTAAACATTTTTAATCATTTAAAATAAGATCAAGATACAGGGTGGTGAAATATTAACCTCTAAGTAACGTGCTGAAAAATCTGATGGTAAAGACTTTATATATCTTTATTATCATAATTATTGTACTCATAATACTTATAATAATAACTGATATTACCTCGAATTACCGGCAGAAAATTCAGGACAACACCTAATATGTTGCCCTTTGCAAGTTTTAAAGAATCAATAACATCTTTCAAAAGATTACGCGGGGTACTTTCTGACTTGATAATAAGTATGATAGCATCAACAAACCCTCCTAAAACTGTAACCTCAAGCGCGGTGCATATCGGAGGGCTGTCAATGATGACAATGTCATAATTATTCTTCACTGCCTCAATTAAAGTTCTGATTTTTTCATTAGCAAGCATTTCAGAAGGATTAGGAGGGATAAGTCCCCCTGGAATAATATGAAGATTAGGAAAAGATGATTCTAATATAATGTCCTCTATGCCCTTTTTATTAGAAATATAGTCAATAAGGCCAACGTCATGTTTTAACTTAAATAACTTGGCAATTAACGGGTTGAAAAGATCGGCGTCAATTAGCAATACCTTTTCACCTGATTCGGCAAATGCCCTAGACAAATATTCGCTGCAGGTAGTCTTTCCTTCCTTCCTGACAGCGCTTGTTATCAGGAAGGTCTTCAGTTGACGATCCTGTCTAAGAAAACCTATCTTTGTCTTCATGTCTCTGAAGCTCTGCCTTATTGCATCCATACCCTTTTCTGACCATAAAATATCACTTTTTTCTTTTTTAACCGCTCCAATTAGTTCCATTTGAAGATTTTTTTTAACATCTTGCCCTGTCCTTACTGAAGTATCAAGAGATTCCAATCCATAGGCAGACATATATCCCACGATCAACCCTAAAAACAAGCTCAATATGAGAAGCATTTTTTTGTTATAACGTGATTCAAAGGAAGATTCTTTTGCTTGCTCAATTATTTTGACGCTTGCAGGCCCAAATGTTTCCATATAAGGAATAGGCTTGCCATCAAGATATTCACTTAATTCAACAATGGCGTTTCTTACCTGTTTTGCCTTTATATGATCTTCTCCATATGTTAATCGAATCTCAGAAAGTTGACGCTCAAGGTCAAAAATGAGATAAGAACGGCTGATGGAATTTGCAAGGATAACTGCACCGGCTGGACTAAAATCTGAGACACGCAATACAAACATCTTTGTGTCTTTTAGCTGTTCAACACTAATACTTGCCTTAACATCTCTAACAGCTTTACTAAAGAGCAACGACTGCTTTTGTTCAACAGGTAATGCTTCAAGTTCCTTGGAATATTTATTTATTTTTTTATTAATAAGGAACGCTTTTAATGCAGATGAAAACTTTTTCTCATAATCCAAAGGAATTTCAAAGAGTCTCAGTGCATTGACGCTTCTTTCGATAACAGGCGCTGATTTAATAATTTCGCCTTCATAAAGTGTCTTTTCACGAGTCCGAGTTTCATCATAATAGTCTACATCTGATTTTGTCTCTCCTTCTACTAACATTAAAACAGAAGCGGAATAGCGAGGTGTATAAAGACTCAAGCTTATATAGACACTGACTACCATAACAATAACAGATAAAAGGATTACTGCCTTGTGCCTGGAAATTATGCTGAAAAACTCACTAACCGGTTCAGACTGAAAAAAATTATTCAACTTATTCTCCTTTAAAATATCCCTGCATAAGCTACTAATATATCACCGGGTTGAAGATCGATATCCGATGTAGCATCACCACTTATAACCTTTTCAATATTAATTTCCAGAGAAATATATCCAGCCTCGTTCTCCTTATGCCTTAAAACCTTAACACGAGTTGGTGAACCCCATTTGGTAAACCCTCCCGCAAGTATTATAGCTTTAAAAGCAGTCATATTATCTTTAAGAATATATTCTCCTGGCTTGTTGACTTCACCATGGACAAAATATGTTTCATCACGCTCAACAATCAAAGTATCACCAGGCTGAAGAAGTAAGTTCCCTGTTGCCTTCGCACCTGGAACACCATTAAGGTCAATTGCAATATCTTCCGCCCCGCCATCGCCATCCTGCTTATGTCTTACCATAACTTTACCGTATAGACCTTGCTCTCTTACGCCCCCTACTACAGATATAGCCTGTAATACGGTCATGCCGGTTTCCAAGACATATTCACCTGCCCTTGTAACCTCACCATTAACAAAAAATGTCTTATTCCGCTCAACAATAACTGTGTCTTCAGGCTGAAGCATTGTATGGCCAGACGAACTGCCCACGCTATTATCTATCAAGTTGATTTCGATATCTTTATAGCCACCCTCATGCTGCTTGCGTCTCAACTTCACATCGCCATATAGACCATCATTGCTTATTCCACCGGCAATAGTAATAGCATTTAATATAGTTATCTCTTTCCCAAGGACATATTCCCCTGGTTTATCAACTTCTCCATGGACAAAGTATGTTTTGTTACGCTCAACAATAATGATATCATCGGGTTCAATAAGCATATCCCCTGTTGTTTTACTGCCTTCAATGGTTCCCTTAAGGTCTATTTCTATATCCTTGTATTTAATACCGTCATCTTGTTTTCTCCTCACCTTGATCTTGCCGTATATACCATCATTAGTAATGCCTCCAGTTCTTGATATTGCCTTTACTACTGTCATCCCATCCTCAAAAGGAAATCCACCAGATTCTCTAACTTCACCATATATAAAATATTTCCTGCTCAAGGAACTTATCAAAGATACCGAAACAACAGGATACTTAATGTATCCTTTGCCCAATCCCTCAGCTATCTTTTTCTCAATCGCTGGAATACTCATGCCCTTTACATATATAGTCCCCAAATAAGGGAAGGTAATAGTCCCGTCAACAGATATAATAGTGGTCGTTTTCAGCCCCGGCTCATTAATTACATCAATGCTGATCACATCTGACAATCCTACCTTATACTCACCAAGCGAACGAGTTTCTTTAGCGCTTAACGAAGCTGTAAAAAAGAAAATATTAAATACTGCTAATGAAAATACTAAAAGATATTTCAAGCTTTAATTCCTCCTTTATAACTTTTTGTTTTAAAAAATCAGAAACCCACAGTCAATCCTGCAAGTATTGTATTTTTGGTATATACAAGTGATTGCCCTGATTCAGTAGTTTCTTTTTCTGAATGGGCATAACTCATTATCCCTTTTATATTTTTGCTAAAAATATATGTCAGATTGATATCTGTCCCCAAAAGATCTTCACTTATATCTGATGACTCAAATCTTCCATGTCCATAAAAACCTAATAAAGAAGAGCTAAGATTTGCCGATATTTGTCTTGTAATGGCGATGCGAGACTCCCAAAAATCAAAAAGTTCTTCTCTGGAGGTATTTGCCTGCTTTCTTTTTTCAATTGAAACTTGCAAAAAAGTATTCTTAAACTCATTCGTAGCCATAACTTTCATATACCCACCCAAGCCGGAAACTTCTTTTCCTTTAATAACCTTGTCTGTAAAATTAGCTCCCCCTAATCCATGAAAAAAAAGCTGTTTCGTTATATGTTGTTTAACTCCAACACCAATTATATGCCCTGATATTTCTGTATCAGTTCCTTCATACGCAGTCTTGGAAAATTCATAATAAGAAGTATACGTGGTAGCGGCTGAATGCATATAATCAGCAGCTACAGATACCCTGTCTGTATTTGAAGATATTATCCCGGAATCACCAGAATCTATATTTTTCCAAAAACCATTTTGGTAAGTTGCAATTGCGGATATTTGTGAACTTATATGCTTATTGTATGAAAGATTAAAATCGTTACTGTAATATTTATTGCGGCCTTGGGGTTGGCCAAAAGCATCCACAAATGTATCTGCTACAAACTTGTTGAAATAAGCATTTTTAACTCTTATCCAATCATATTCTGTAAAATGATTGGTAAAATCCAGGGTAATATCACCTGTTAAATCGTTAAAAGCATCATACTTCGAATACAATGACTGCCAAATATTGCCTGATACAGTTAAGGTGCGGTTTTTACCTTCATATCTAAACCCCAGCTCAAGTCCCAGCTTTGTAAGATTATCTTTATAGATAGTATTCTCTGCCGCATCGAGTGTAATGTTGTCATCATACATACTACTAATATTTATGTTGGCATATAAGTCATAAGCTTTAATATCAAATGCATATGCATTTGAAGAGATTATCAAAAAAATAAAGATAAATAGTATTGTCCGTACTGGATTTAAGTAATGAAGCATTAATTAATAAGCCTCCAATTGCTTTTTGAAACTATTAATTCTCCAGTATGTTAACAAAGAATTTTAAATAACTGAGAGGAAATCCTTTAAATTGTTTCATGAAAAAATATAATCTAATTTTTATGAGCATAATATGTTGTTATATAATATAAAATAAAAAAAGAAAAAAATACAAAAAAGAGATAATATTCAGGGACCTTGCAGAGTGTTCCTACAATTCCAAGCAATGAAAAACCAGCGCATAAACAAAGAATGACTATAACAGCGCTTTTCACACTAAGACCATACTGTAAAAGAATATGATGTAAATGATTTTTATCAGCTGAAAAAGGGTTCTTTCCTCTTATTAACCTTCTGACCATAACAGTTAACGTGTCAACAATCGGTACTGTCAACACTAATAATGCAGCAACAGGTGGAACTAAAGAATCATGTTTTTGTGTTATGTATATAGCTAAAAAAGCAAGTGAGAATCCCAGAAAAAAACTCCCTGCGTCTCCCATAAATAATTTAGACGGGTACCAGTTATATCTGAGAAATCCTATGACTGCGCCACATAAAGAGATGCTCAGCAACAGCATGTTCATCTGTTGATTATGATAGGCGAGAAAAGCAAACGCTATAAAAGATACCAGAGCAATACCACCGGCCAGCCCATCAAGACCATCTATCATATTGATCGCATTAACAACACCCACTGTACAGAATATCGTTACAGGAGCTATGGCAAATATACCAATATTGATAGAGCCGAAAGTGAGAAGATTACCTAAAGAAATAAGAGCGGTATCGCTGTAATGAAGCATAATAGCAACTGCCAATATCTGCATCACAAATTTCCAGTTATGATGCAGTTCCTTGAAGTCATCCAACACCCCGGTTATGCCGAGTATAATGACAGCAGAGTAATACCCTCTTAAATTTAAATCTTCCGGGGGGACAAACAAAATACTGCTTAAAGAAACAACGATGAGCATTCCTATTCCCCCAACCAACGGTTTTGGAATATCATGTACCTTACGCTTATTGTCCGGAGAATCCATTAAACTATACTTTATATCTGGAGACTCTTCTTTAGTGACAAAAAATGTTGATGCAATATGCATTAATTTGGGAAGAATATAAATAGTTCCTAAAAGTGTTGTTATGAATATGAGAAACGCCTTGATAATTATAATCATCATAAACTCCAACTCATTTATTTATATTACAAAATCCACCAGATAAATTCACAATTTCTAAAATATGCCGTCAATTCTCTTGTGTTTTTGTTAAAATTGCTCGAATAATATGTGTTAAACTATGCTCGTGGTGAAGATAAAGATTTGCGGCATAACCAATACAGAAGATGCCCTTGCTGCTATAGGCTACGGGGCAGATGCGTTAGGTTTTGTTTTTTATCCTAAGAGCCATCGTGCCGTAACTCCTAACGTGGCAAAGTCAATTATTAACAACCTTCCACCGATTGTTACGACTGTCGGTGTTTTTGTGGATCAGGATGAAAATGAAATTAATAAAATAGCTTCTGATATTGGTTTGAACATCATCCAACTTCACGGTTCAGAGCATATTGAGTCATGCAATCTTAACAAAAAAGTCATTAAAGCCATAAGAGTAAAAAACCTTACCGACCTGGCACCTATAATAACTTATAAGAATATATCTGCTTTTCTCCTTGATACTTATTCTCCTGATTCATTTGGAGGCTCCGGTCAAGTCTTTAACTGGGACATTGCGGTAGAAGCTAAAAAATTTGGACGTGTCATTCTTGCAGGAGGTCTTACACATGCAAATGTCAGAGAGGCTATAGAAAAAGTCCGGCCATATGGAGTCGATGTTTCTTCAGGAGTTGAAACCAATACAAAAGGAATAAAAGACCACATAAAACTTAAACTTTTCATTGAGAACGCTAGAAAAGTTTTATGAACAATATGCCTGAATCTTCACTAGTTGACTCTTTCAGTCCCCCAAACGAATTTTCTCAAAAAAAATCTTTCATTGAAGAAATACTCCGCATTCCTTTTACGGAAAACAATTATATCCGTATTCTTGAAAACGGAGAAGAGATTTTTCAGACAATTCTTAACAGTGTATCATCCGCCCGTAAAATTATATTTATTGAATTCTATTTATTCAAAGATGATGACACAGGAAATACCCTTGCGGAACTTTTAAAAGAAAAATCCCGGGAAGGCGTAACTGTCTATTTGCTTTATGACCACTTCGGCTCTTTATTGACTTCAAAGGACTTCTGGTCTGAGCTAAAAAAAGCCGGGATCAAATACCATGTATCCCATCCATTTAAGTTATTTTCTCCCAGAAGATATATTTACCGCAATCATAAAAAACTTCTTATTGTCGATGGGGAAAAGGCTTTTACAGGAGGTTTCAATATCGCAGATGAATATCACGGTTTTATTAAAAAGAAACAAAAAACATGGCGGGATATAGGCATATACCTTGAAGGGCCAATAGTACATTCTCTTTCCGAACTCTTCATGAAAAGTTGGCGAAGATGGAAAGGAATCCCTATTGAATTTGATTCAAAAACTGAATACTCAATGACAGGCATTCAGGCTATACCAATCTTTGCAAGCACAGGCAGGGCACGAAGAAGAATGAGAAGGCTGCTTATCCAAAGCATCAAAAACTCAAAAAATAATATATATATAACAACAGCCTATTTCCTCCCAAGCAGAAAGTTATTTGAAGCACTCGAGCATGCTGCAAAGCGAGGCGTTCTTATTACACTCCTTCTGCCTGGCAAAAGCGATATTAAATCCGTATATTATGCCAGCAGAGCATATTACAGCAAACTCTTAAGCGCAGGTGTCAGAATATATAATTATCAGGGAACAGTTCTTCATGCTAAAACTGCTGTTTTTGACGGCATCTGGAGCATAGTAGGTTCCACCAACCTGGATTTTCAGTCTTTAAGCAGAAATGACGAAAGCAATGTTGGGATCCTGGACAAGAGCTTTAGCAGTAAGATGATCGAAGTTTTCAACAATGACCTGCAGCAGTCCACAAAGATTATAGGAGATACATGGGCAAACCGGCCATTTCATCAAAAGATACTGGAAAAAGTTTTCTCCTTCATATTAAAACAGATTTAACTGCTTTAATATATCCAATAATTCCAATGCCCAAATATGTTTTTTTACTGGGCTGATGCTATAATATGATAACTTTTTTATAAATTATAGTTCTTGTAAAAGTGAAAGAAACTATCAATAAAATCCGCTCATTAGTCGATTCCCGGGAACAGCGTATTGTATTGATACTTGCTCTCATGGTGTTTATTGCCGGGGTGATATACTCAGTTTATCTCGGTGACAATATCCGCTTTCAGGACGAACTTGAATACCATACACTTGCAGAAAATCTCGTCCTGAAACATAAATACACACTCGACGGGGTAAACCCGAGCGCTTTTCGCCCCCCAGTTTACCCCTTCCTGCTTTCAATCATTCTTTTCATAGGCGGCGGAATAACCTCGCTCAGACTCATTAATTTTCTGGCTTTCAGTGCTTCTATCTTCCTGTTATATCTCATCGTTAAAAATCACTCGTCGGCTTTTGCCGGGCTACTTAGCGCGGTCCTTGTAATATGTTATCCCGTACTCTTTTATGGCTCGGGCATACTCATGACAGAGCCGCTAGGTTTCTTTTTGTTTCTCCTTATCCTCTTACTGATATCCAGTGAAAAAGCCAATTCTCTAATGTATTTCCTGATAACAGGTCTTTTTTGCGGCCTACTTTTGCACACCGTCCCATACTATATTTTTTCCCTTGCCGTGATCTTCCTGTGGCTTATCATCACAAAAAAACAGGGAAGAACCAAGGCACTTTCCGCCATCTTTCTCTCATTCTTGCTGATCATATCCCTGTGGTCTATCAGAAATTATATTGCTTTTGACTCCTTTGTGTTTGTTTCCACCCACGGCGGTAGAGCATTATATCACGGAAATTTTGAAGGTGCCTCTGCAAACCCTGAGTCAAGAGTCGATTATCTGATTCCATCAGAAGAGTTTGCGAACTTAAATGAAATAGAGATCGATAATCACTACAGAACAAAGGCAATTGAATATATCAAGGATAACAAGATTAAGACATTTAAACTATATTGTTTCAAAGTGCTCAATTATTTTAATTTTCAAAGTAAAAGCACCAGCGAAATAGGAACTTTTGCAAAATCATTTAAAGATATTCTGATGCTCATAACATATGGCCCGCTTTTGATATTCTTCTTACTACGTCTGTTTTACATTAAACGATTTAGGCCATCTGAGTTTGAAACTCTTCTTATAACGCTTTATCTATCAAATGCTTTCTTTCTGGCAATACTTATGACACGGATCAGATTCAGGCTCGGGTTTGACCTCATTTTGATCGCGGTTGTCGCTATGTTTATCAATAACATCATTGACTCACGCAGTTGAGACTATCAATGACATACTATAATAACTACTAATGAACTTTTTTTATTGCGTACCGGTCATCGCTTCTGTTAATCTTTCTACATTAATCCTACTATTGAAATTTATTTGAGGAAAATATAAAAATGAAACTGTCCATAATCATGCCGTGCTTTAACGAGATCAAGACTATCCGCACTATTATAAGAAAGGTTCTGGACGTTGAACTGACCATTCAAAGAGAGCTAGTAATAGTTGATGATTTTTCAACTGATGGGACAAGGGAGTATCTTCAATCTCTTGAAAATGAAAAAGATATAAAGGTCATTTTCCATGCTAAAAATTTTGGGAAAGGGGCTGCTCTGAGGACCGGATTCAAGGCAGCAACCGGAGACATAATACTTATTCAGGACGCTGACCTTGAATATGACCCGAATAACTACCCGAAACTTATTGAGCCAATAATAAATAATGATGCTGATGTAGTTTACGGCTCCCGTTTTAGAGGTGGAGAGACACATCGCGTCCTTTTTTTCTGGCACCTGGTAGGCAATCATTTTTTAACACTTCTTTCAAATATGCTTACAAACCTCAACCTGACAGATATGGAGGTCTGTTATAAGGTTTTCAAAAAAGAGATACTGGAGAGGATAGAATTGAGAGAGAACAGGTTCGGTTTCGAGCCGGAAATTACAGCCAAGATAAGCAGGCTACATTGCAGAATCTATGAGGTAGGCATCTCATATTTTGGCAGGACATATTCCGAAGGCAAGAAAATAACCTGGAAAGATGGGTTGCGCGCAATATATGTTATTCTCAAATACGGAATATTGAGATCCAAATAAATTCAACTTTGATGATCACGTTTTACCTGCTGACCTTTTTCGATTGAACGCGTACTATTTTATGGCAACAGTATAAATGTTCATAAACATCTCAAAATATCCGAAATTTATATTCCCATCTTTGAAATTTGTCCTTTGTAATATCTCATTAACGCTTGAGGGACTGTAAGCGCACTTATGCTCCTCGATCTCAACCGGACTGACCAGTCTTAGTCTGGCCATAATCCTCAATAGTTTATCTGTCCATATCGCCGGGGTCGTCATTATATAGACCCCCCCTGGCTTTAGAATACGATAAACCTCATTTAGAATGGTCTCTAACCTATCAGTCTCTATATGCTCAAAAACTGCTAGCATGATTACAACATCAAAATAATCGTTATCAAATGGGATTGACTCTTGCATCTCAAGATCAAGATTTTTTATATTGATCCCTTTTATCTGAAAGTAACCCGGATTTTTCTCCCCGACTACTTTATCCAGACCAAACTTTTCATTAAAATCAATATGCAATAGAGCAAGAGGATACGAACCGCAACCTATATCAAGAATGCGTCCTTTCCGATGAGAGTCCGGAATAAGATTATCAGCCATATCGGCTCTTTTTTTAGCAAGGAACCTCTCTAAAAAACCATAGCCTCTGGTCACTACAGGTTGGGGAAAATTATCAGTTTTCATAGTTAAGTATGTTACTTAGAAAGTCAGCAAATTAAAAGATAATGAGCGATTAAGTTTATTATTTTAACATAATACATTAAGACCAAAATTTACTGCTGCAGCCCAAGCCTGCAGTCTCTTCTTTCAGTTACAGGATCGAGACATTAAAAAGCTGCAATATAACTAATGACAATATCATTTTATTTTTCATTTGGTAGCGGTGTAAGACTATCAGATATATCCTATTGGAATTTCATACACTGTGATACAATACAAAGTTATCCTGATGTATAATATGTAACAATTATTAAGTTGAAATGAAAAAAACAGATAAAAAGATCCCGGACAACAAAGGCCATTTCGGTCAATACGGCGGCAGATTCGTTCCTGAAACGCTGATGCCTGCTCTGATAGAGCTTGATAAGGCCTACAATAAGTACAAAAAGGATAAAAACTTCCTTGCAGAGCTTGTCTTGCTCCAAAAAGACTATATAGGAAGGCCTACTCCCCTCTATCTCGCAAAAAACCTTACAAAACTAGTTTGCGGGGCAAAGATTTACTTAAAAAGAGAAGACCTTTGCCATACAGGAGCCCACAAGATAAACAATGCCATTGCGCAGTCTCTCCTTGCAAAGAAAATGGGGAAGACAAGGATCATAGCTGAGACAGGTGCGGGACAGCACGGCGTTGCTACTGCGACCGGGGCTGCCCTTGCAGGGCTTGAATGTGAAGTTTATATGGGAACCGATGACATGAAGAGACAGTCGCTTAATGTCTTCAGGATGCGTCTTCTGGGAGCTAAAGTAACAGGGGTTCCCATAGGATCAAAAACACTCAAGGATGCGATAAATGAAGCGCTAAGAGACTGGACGGCAAATGTAGAAAACACTCACTATGTGCTCGGCACCGCATTCGGGCCGCACCCTTATCCTATGATGGTAAGGGATTTTCAGTCTGTGATCGGCAAAGAAGCCAGAAAACAGATACTTAAAGCAGAAGGAAAACTTCCTAACTGCCTTATAGCATGCGTCGGCGGAGGAAGCAACTCCATCGGGCTTTTCTACGCCTTTTTAAAAGACAAGATCAGAATGATAGGTGTTGAAGCAGGAGGGCACGGCATAAGAAGCGGAAAGCACGCTGCACGCTTTGCAGGAGGTTCTATCGGCGTCTTCCAGGGCTGCAAAAGTTATTTACTGCAGGACAAGGACGGCAATGTCCTCGGGACACACTCAGTATCCGCAGGGCTTGACTATGCCTCTGTTGGCCCTGAACACTGTTATCTAAGGGATTTAGAAAAGATAGAATACACATACGCAACCGACAAAGAAGCGCTTAATGCATTTGAACTTCTCAGCAACACAGAGGGGATCATCCCTGCCCTTGAATCTGCGCATGCTGTTGCAGAAGCTGTAAAAGTGGCTTCAACAATGCCTAAAAACTCTGTCATAATAGTAAATCTTTCAGGCAGAGGCGATAAAGATGTCGAGCAGGTCGCAAAGATCAAAGGGATAACACTTTAATAATATGAGCAATATTTCACAGGTATTTGACAAGTTAAAAACATCCGGGAGAAAAGCTCTCATCCCTTATATAATGGCTGGAGACCCGACACTTTCGGCAACAAAAAAATATATTTCTGTACTCGAGCAGGCAGGTGCGGATATAATTGAACTCGGCGTTCCTTTCAGCGACCCGCTTGCAGACGGGCCTACTATACAGAGGGCTGCAGAAAGAGCAATTAAACATAAAGTCACCTTAAGAAAAGTCTTAAAACTTGTCAGTGAGATAAGAAAAAGCACAGACATCCCTATCATTCTTATGACTTATTACAACCCTGTATTTAAATTTGGGGTCAGCAGCTTTGTGAAAGCTGCTGTTAAAGCCGGGGTCGATGGCGTGATAGTGCCTGACCTCATCCCTGATGAAGCTGACGAGTATATAAAAGAGTCACGCAAATATAAGCTTGATACCATATTTCTGCTTGCGCCTACAAGCACTCCGGATAGAATAAAGAAAATTGCTAACGCCTCAACCGGTTTTATTTATTATGTCTCTATCACCGGCATTACAGGCTCAAAGCTTTCAGCAGGCCCGAAAATGAAGCAGACATTACGCTCAATAAAGAAAGCCACTAAAAAACCTGTTGCAGTAGGGTTTGGGATATCAACCCCTGAAGAAGCGGCGTCAATGTCCTTACTTGCTGACGGTGTGATCGTAGGAAGCGCAATAGTCAAACTGATATCTGAAGGCAAAGATATCAGTAGTTTTGTCAGAATATTAAGAAAAGCGATATAGGTTTTAATATTATTAACCTTAACTTTTACTATCAGCATTAAGCATTCAAATATTTCAATATGGCGTGGTTCAAGAAAGATAAAGCGGCGGCCGACAAAAAGGTAAAAGTGCCTGAAGGGCTATGGGTAAAATGCAACTCCTGCAAAGAGATCATCTACAGGAAAGAGGTAGACCGCAACCTCAAGGTCTGTCCAAAATGCAATTATCACTTCAGGATATCTGCAAAAGAACGCATTTCGCTTTTTGTAGATGAGGGCAGTTTCATCGAGATAGACAGTAACCTCTCTTCCAATGACCCCCTTGAATTCAACCCTGAGGGTAACGAGCAGGTGTCTTATAAAGATAAACTAAAGGCGGTCCGGAACAGTTCCAATGTTAAGGAGGCCGCTATATCCGGCAGCGCAAAAATTGACGGGCAGCCTGTAGTTATAATTGTTCTTGATTTTGCATTCTTTGGCGGAAGCATGGGCTCTGTGGTTGGAGAAAAATTTGTCAGGGCTGTTGAAAAAGCAGAAAAAGAAGGGCTTCCTTTCATGTCAGTTGCTTCTTCCGGAGGGGCAAGGATGCAGGAAGGGATAATCTCCCTTATGCAGATGGCCAAGACATCAGGAGCTATTGCAAAATTCAAACAGGTCGGGATGCCTTATATCTCGATACTGGCCGACCCCACCTTTGGAGGAGTTTCAGCCAGTTTTGCGATGCTGGGCGATATAATAATCGCTGAACCTAAAAGCCTTATCGGATTTGCCGGTAAAAGGGTCATTGAACAGACAATCAACCAGCAGCTGCCTGATAATTTCCAGACTGCGGAGTTTCTGCTCGCGCATGGAATGATCGACATTATAGTGCCGAGAAAAGACCTGAAAAAAACCATAAGCACTATTCTCTCTTTAACAGCCTGAGACAAGAGCTGACACTGGTTTGGTTCCCTGCTGATATCATTTTATATATTAACTTTTGCCTTTTAATATGTTAACTGACCCTGAAATATACAGTAAGACCGTAAATTACCTTTATGACCTGCAGAAGCACGGGGTAAAGCTCGGGCTCTCAAATATCGAGAGATTAACCGACATACTTGAGAAACCTCAAAACTCCTTCCGCTCCATCCACATCGCCGGGACAAATGGAAAAGGGTCAACAACAACCATGATCGCCTCCATTCTCAGAACCAGCGGCTGGAAAGTCGGAATGTTTACCTCGCCTCACCTCAAAAGTTTTACCGAGCGTATCAGGGTTAACGGCATCCCGATATCAGAATCCGATGTGGTCTCGCTCACTCATAAAATAAGAGAGTCCTTTGCCGGTACAGACCTGAACCCGACATTTTTTGAAGTTGTCACCGCGCTTGCGTTTTGCTATTTTTCATTACATAAGGTTGACTGGGCTGTTATAGAAACAGGAATGGGCGGCAGGTTTGACGCAACAAATATAATCCATCCGGAGCTCAGCATCATAACAAACATAGACATTGACCATGCAGAATATCTTGGAGATTCCATTTCAGCCATAAGTCATGAAAAAGCAGGCATCATTAAACAGGGGGTGCCTGTGATAACAGGGGCCAGGCAGCCTGAGGCTATAATGAAGTTGTCAGATACAGCTGAGATGAATAATTCCGCTATTCATATTTACGGCAAAGACTTTACAAGTTCTCCAGTGTCGGCAGATCTCAACAGGCAGTTCTTTGATTACAAAGGCTACAGGACTCTGAAAAATATATCTTTAAATCTGTCCGGCAGCTACCAGACAGTTAACGCATCTCTTGCGATAAGAGCTGTGGAGATACTTAATAACAGCGGAGAAGATATTGACGATACCTCCGTAAGAACAAGCCTTACAGCGATCGATATTGAAGGAAGGCTTGAAGTTGTATCTGAGGCACCTTTCATAATTCTCGACAGTGCGCATAATCCTGAAGCATCCAGAAGATTATCCAGCTCATTGAAAGAACTGTTCCCAGATAAGAAGATCACGATAATAATAGGTATAATGAAAGATAAAGACATAGCCGGAATATTAAAACCGATCTTAGAGATATCCGACTCTATCATTCTGACAAGGCCTGAAGGAGAAAGAGCCGCATCTCCTGAAGAGATCAATAATAAAGTAACCAGTTTGATTATGAACAATATTGCCAACAGGCATGTTTCAGTAACACTGACAGACTCAGTCAGCGAAGCTTTGGAAACAGCAAAGAAGATGTGGCTTGAAGATAGCATCATATGTGTAACAGGTTCATTTTATACGACAGGCAAGGTCAAAGAGCTGTTGGGAAATAAAGGCATACTGTCCGGGCTAAGGGAATAAACAGAAAATGAGAAATATGAAATTGGAAATTAAAAGCTCCCGGACAACCGTTAATCTCAGATATATACTTTTATTTATTCTTTTTTATTTCTCACTCCTTATTTCTGCATCAGCAGAGGAATCTTTAAATATATCTTCCGACTCCCTGGAGTATATATCCAGAGAGAATACATATATCGGGAAAGGAAATGTCAGCATACTGTATAAAGACCAAAGCCTGAAAGCCGACGAAGTGCGCCTGAACAATTCCACATCTGATGCCGTTGCGACAGGCAATATTATTTATGAAAGCAGTGAAACTATTATTAATGCTGATAAGCTGGAGTTGAACCTTGAAAATAAACTGGGCACAATTTATAAAAGCTACATATTATATAAAAAGAAAAATTACCACATCAGAGGCGGGGACCTGACAAAGACAGGGGATGAAAGTTATAAGATGGATCGAGCCACTGTTACAACATGTGATGCAAACCCTCCTGAATGGCATATCTCTGCTGAAGACATCATAGCGGTTGAGCACGAAAGACTGACCCTCAAAAATGCGAAATTCTATATAAGAAACATTCCTGTTCTATATACACCGTATTTCACCGTCCCTTTATTGGGCAAGCGAGAGACAGGTTTATTGAACCCGACTATCGGATATACAAATACTAAAGGATTCACTTACAAACAGGGGTTTTTCTGGGCCATACGTGACAACATGGATGCAACCATCTACCTTGATTACTATAGCAATAAAGGGCTTGGCAAAGGTCTTGATTACAGGTATATATCAAACCCTGAGTCTCTTGGAGAAGTATGGCTGTACAACCTGAGGGACAATGACCTATCAAAAGAATTGACTGAGATCAAGACCTACCATAACCGTAAGCTCCCATTTAACATATCCAGCTACCTGAAAATTCACGCGGTAAATGATTTTGATTATTACAATATCCTTGAGTCAACCACTCCTGACAGGTTCGGGCTATCATCAAAGGAACCGGCTTTTTTCGGCTTCCTGGCTAACGAGAGGCGGCAAAAATATCTTGAATCAAACCTGCATTTTTCAAAACCTTTCTATAACGGAAGGGTGTATCTCCTAAGCCAGTACAGACAAAACCTTGAGGGAAGCTCGGGTACAATACCTCAAAATCTACCGGAAATAGGCATCATAATGAATACAGTTACCTATGGGCCAGCCTCTTTCAATGTCGCACTTAAAGGTGCAAATTTCTGGAGAGATCAGGGACAGATCGGACAGAGGATCGATCTGAATCCGAATTTATTTTTGAGCTTTGGAAGGATAGTTAATGTTACCCAGAAAATAGGGTTACGTGAAACAGCCTATTTTTTAACATCCCCGAACAAGAACAGGAACAGGCTGCTATTTGACCTGAGTACTTCATTGTCAACAAGTTTACTAAAGAAATTCAAATCATTCAATCAAATTGTTGAGCCTTCAATTGAGTATACATACATCCCTGATGTTGAACAGGACGATATAACAACATTTGACTCAACAGATCATATCCCTCAGACAAGCAGCATAACCTACTCACTCACAAATAGGCTTGCCAGCTCTGTTGCCCAAAAAAGGCTTGAATCAAGATTCAGGCTGTCACAAAGCTACAGCCTGCTTAGCACCGACAGGCCGTTTACCCCTGTAGTCGTGGAAGGCGCATTTTCAAGCGACAGATTGAGCTTTAAAATAAACGCATCATATGATACATATGACATGAGGATAACAGATACTATCGCATCTGTTAATCTAAAGAGCGAAACCGGCTTTATAAGCCTGGGGAAAAACTTCCGGCGCTCTACGCTTCTTGACCAGTACTCGATTGAAGCAGGCCTTTACCATCCGATAAAAGTTTACAATAAAAGCCTTCCTGTAGAGATGTACGGCAAGCTGTGGTACGACCTTAAGGGCGGGGGAATACAGGAGCTGAATCTAAAGACTACATATAAACGCCAATGCTGGGGATTTACCGCTTCTTATACAAAAAAACCTCTTGAATACCAGATCATGTTCGGCATCGAGTTTACCGGACTTGGCACAGTTCAGTTAGGATGATGGCCCTTTGCTTCGTTCCAGCACGCCTCCATCTCAGAAAGCTTCATATCTGAAACCTCCATGCCCCGCTCAGCAGCAATTCTCTCGATATGCTCAAACCGCGCAATAAATTTACTTATGGTCTTCCGCAGGGCATCCTCAGGATTTACTTTGACAAAGTTTGATATGCTGACAAGAACAAAAAATATATCACCAAGCTCATCTTCGACATTGCTGTAATCTTTCTTTAAAAGCGCCCGCTTGAACTCGCCGACCTCTTCATCAAGTTTTTTAAAAACATCCTCTATATTATCCCAGTCAAACCCGACGCCGGACGCCTTGGCCTGCAGCTCCTGCGCCCTCAAAAGAGACGGAAGCGTCTTCGGCACTCCGTCTAAAATAGATCTTACCTTCTTCTTTTCTGATCTCTTGTGCTCCTCCCACCATTTTGATACATCAGCAGATGTCTTGAAATCCTTATCCCCGAAGACATGAGGATGCCTCCTGACCATCTTGCTGACGATCCCCTCAATTACATCATCTATTTCAAACAGCCCCTCCTCCTTTGCGATCTGAGAGTGGAGGGCTATCTGAAGGAGAAGGTCCCCCAGTTCCTCTTTAATATGATCAGAGTCATTTTCATCAAAAGCATCAAGAAGCTCGTAAAGCTCTTCAATAAGATAAGGCCTCAGGCTGTCCCTTGTCTGCTCCTTGTCCCATGGGCATCCATCCGGCCCCCTGAGCCTGTCAACCACCTTTATTAATTCTTCAAGTTTCATTTTGATCCTAAATATTGAATTGCATATTATATGTTTTCAACTTAATAAGATACAAACAGATCGGTTATGGCGCTGGAATATGGAACGAAAAAATAGTATAGTATAAAAACATTCAACCAGATCAAATGGAGGATAAAATGGTAGTAGGCAAACCGCTTCTCACGGTACTGCAGATACAGGATAGGGTCAAAGAGCTTGCCAAGGAAATATCAACTGATTACAAGGGCAAGGAGATCATATCGATCGGGGTTCTTAAAGGCGCATTTATATTCTTCTCAGATCTTGTAAAATTAATCCAGGTCCCCACAGATATCGACTTCCTCAACGTCTCCAGCTACAGCAAGACAGAGAGCACCGGCAAGATAAAGATCCATACCGATATCAGAGAAGACATACGCGGCAGACATGTTCTCCTCATAGAGGACATTATTGATACAGGGATCACAATTAATTATCTCAAGAAGAAGCTCCTTGCAAAAAAACCTGCCTCACTTAAGATATGCTGCCTGCTTGACAAGAAAGAGCGGAGAAAAGTTGACGCAGGAATTGACTATACAGGCTTCGAGATACCGGACAAATATCTGGTTGGTTACGGGCTTGATTACGAGAATAAATTCAGGAACCTTCCTTATATTGCAATACTGAAGAAGCGGGGTTAAGGATTTAAGACAGAATACTACTATATCTCCGAGTCCTATTCAGGCGTTATATTTTTTAAATAGTTTACAGCATTTTTGTTGCCGAGTTCTGCCGATCTCCTAAAGCTTGCTAAAGCCTTTTTCCCGTCTCCCATGTCCTTATAGCAGAGCCCGAGGTAAAAATAAGCTGTCGAGTTTTTCGGGTCCTTTGCAAGTGCAGTTTCATAATCACTGACCGCCTTTTGAAAATCACCGGTCTTCCTGTATGTATTTCCGCGATTGTTGTATACCCTTATGTAATCAGGTTCAAGCTCTATAGACTTGGAATAGTCGTCTAAAGCTTCTTTGTATCTTCCCATGCTTTCATAGGCAAAACCCCTGTTGTTGTATGCCTTGCCGCTCCACCGGTCGAGCTCTATGGCCTTGGTATAGTCCTGGACAGCAAGGTCAAACTTGCCCATATTGCTGTATACAACTCCACGGTTGCTGTATGCCTTTGCGTACTCCGGGTCTATATCTATAGCCTTGTCATAGTCCCTGACGGCATCATCATATCTCTTCATCTTCATGAAGACATTTCCACGGTTGCTGTACACACCTGACAATCCTGGATCTACCTCCACCGCCTTTGTGAAATCTTTAACGGCAAGATCAAGCTTGTCCATGCTCTCATAAGCGCTGCCGCGGTTGCTGTATGCCTTTGCATGGCGCGGGTCGATCTCGATCGCCTTGCTGTAGTCATCTATAGCTTTCACGAACTCTTTCCTCTCCCAATAGACAACCCCTCGGTTCAGGTAAGCGATAGGCACCCTGTCAGGGAAAAGTTTTATCTGGTATGACCAGAGGGATACCGTATCCTTCCATACAGGAATATTGATTAAAGTGATATTTATCAGCACACCGGTAATGATGCCTAATAAAAGTACATACATAATCCTCAGGCTGCTGGAATATGTCCTTATGAAAAGATCGCCTGCAGCAATACCGACTAAGATCAGAGGGCCAAGAGATGGAAGATATGTATACCTGTTGGCTGCGGAAAAACTTCCGGTCTGCGCTATGCCGATAACGGGAAGCAGCGTAACAACATAGTAAAACCAGAGAGCAGGAACCAGCCTCTTCTTCCTTAAAAGATAAAGACTCAGCATGGTTATAATTATAAAAAGAGCAGTAGCGCCCATATATTCAAAAGAGGGAATTGTTATTTCTCTGGGATAAGGATAGTAAGGGGCAAGGCCGGACGGGATGACCATCTTGTAAAGATAAAAGATATACCCTTTCATGGCAACAAAGAAACGCATGTAAACCGGATGCGTTTCCATGCCCATCACTGCCCCTTTTTCATTATGTGTATATAAGGCCACTGCCGAAACAAATAGGCTCATGCAGATGAATGGGATCTTTTCAATGACCGTCTTCTTTACTTCACCCCATCCCTTATCAGGCAGCAGTCTGCCAAGGGGATAATAGTCAAGAATAATAAGAACCAAAGGCAGGGTCACAGCCATTGACTTACTCATGAGAGACATAGCAAAGAAAACTATTGAACCGGCATAATACCTTTTATTACAAACAGTTACAGAACAATACTTCAAGTAGCTTAGGATACTCAGAATGTAAAAAAACGAGTAGAGAACATCCTTCCTCTCTGCAGTCCATGCCACTGACTCAACACGCAGAGGATGCAGGCCGAATAGCATAGCAGTGACCGATGCCGCAACAAGAGGCATCGTTATCCCTTTCTCATCTTTTGACCTCCCAAGCTTAACCAGAAAGAAAACAAGCACAAAGACAAGAAATGTGTTCAGCCCGTGAAAGATATTATTTGTCAGGTGATATCCAAAAGGGTCTTTCCCCCAAAAGAAATAATCAATTGCAAGCGATGTTACCGTGACAGGGTACCATGCAGCAATGGCAACATCTGTGAAGGCCCACTTAAAAAAGTCAGTATCAATCGACTGTATATTCCTGTTTTCAGCTACAAGCAGGTTATCGTCCCATATCAGAAACTCACCTTTTAACGCAGGAATAAATACAATGAACGCGGTCAGTGCTATCGCACATGCAACAGATAAGATGATTACTTTTTCCCGAAGAGAATAAGAGTGAGATATTTCTGTTTGGCAGGGTTTGTTATCTTTTCTTGATTTAGACATAAGGCTGATAGAAAAAACAGAAACAAAAAATGGTGCCGAAGGCCGGACTCGAACCGGCACAGCCAAAAGACCGAGGGATTTTAAGTCCCTTGCGTCTACCAATTCCGCCACTCCGGCGACACATTAATTACTGCATAAAAAATAACTGCCAAACTAAAAACAACCTTAAAATGGAATTTTATTATACACGATTACTGCATGAAAAAAGATTGGATACTTCCTGAGATTACAATTGCTCAGCAGAAATCTTACGAATCACATCAGCTATCTCCCGGCTTAAACTTTGAAGCGACCGGCTCATTGCCGTTACAACGGCAGCATGGCCCTGCCCCTCTATAGATTCATTAATTTTTGATTCACTTACATGAACCACTTTTTTATCCTTTCCGTCAGATATGGTCCACCGCGCTGACAGCGCAACCTCATTCTCTGAGATCTTGCCGAATTTAGTGATTCGGAGATCAATACGGTATTTTGCAGGAACAGGCTGACGCCACGAAACAAGTGTAACCCCATCTGATACAAGAAGCTCTGAAATATCTGCTGTAATAACATGGGAAATATCATCCTTCAGAGATCCGGCCCAGCGGTCAAATTCGGAATATACAAGTTGATTGCTGCCTGAATAAAAGACTATCTGCGGCCTGTCGAGTACGTCAGGTATTTCAACCGGGCCAAGAGCTATTAAAACCCTTTCATGCGTCTCAACGGATCGTTGAACAACAGCCTGGCTACTTATTGAATTTAAAGTATAAAATCTTGATTCTTTTGTAACAGCGCATCCGGTTACAAGCGTAATTAATACAATAAAACATAATACCGCTGACCTGTGAAATAAAGAGTTCATAGTCTTATTCTCCTTCGGAATCCCGTTTGCCTCTTATCAGCGCCTCGGGATGCTGCTCAATATAATCAGCCATGAAACGTATCGAACGCGCCGCAGCTGAAAGCTCTTTAAGCGCGTTATTCAGTTCATAGACAGATTCTGAATCTTTTGCTGTAATACTCTTGACCGCCTCCATCGCATCCCGTGTTGTTGCCAGTGTATCTTTAATTTCAGCAGCCAGGTCAGCAGGCGCGCCCTCTTCCATCTTGATAGTCTTTTCAAACTGCCCAAGCGCGGATTGAGCCGCTATGGAAGTATTGATGACGCTGTTTGCAAGAGGGGTAAACTGTTTGTCTATATTTGCCAGCAGCGAATGGATATCCTTCAGCGCCTGATCAAATGAGCCGACGCTCCCGATCAGTTCCGGGGAGTTCACGATCTTCTCTATCCCCTCTATGGCTTTTACCATTTTACTGAACATCTCTTCGATCGGGAGGCTGCCCAATTTTTCTGTCAGCGCTTCAAGGTCTGAAGAGATGGTCGGGATCTCAGGATACTCGCCCTTTATCCCCGCCAGCGTTGCTGGCTTATCAGGATAAAAATCAAGGTTTATCATAAGCTGGCCTGTCACCATGCTCTGCATCTGAAGCTGAGCCCTGAGGCCTTTGGTGATAAGCTGATCAATATATCCTTTCCCCATCTCCCGAACATTATCCTGAGATATGAACTTTTCAGGTTCAATATCAATGATCACAGGGATGCGCATTGACAGGTCTTCTGAATTAAACTGCAACAAGATATCAGTCACTGAACCTATCTTGACGCCCCTGAACATGACCGGAGATCCGATATTTAAACCCTTTACTGAGCCTTTAAAATAGAGCACATGCTTCTCCATTTTGGTAAAGAGCCTGCCTGACCCGAAGATCAGTACACCTGCGATTACCAGAACAACCGCGCCCACGACAAAACTGCCGATCAAAGTTTTATTTGCCTGTTTGCTCATTTGATTTCTCCATTATTTATTCCCTTCCTCTTGTTAGAAAGTTATGTACCTTAGGATTCTTTGACTCGGCAAGCAGCCTCTTCGGATCTCCGCCTGCGATCATGGTCCTTGCGTCAGCATCGAGAAAGATGGAATTGTTTCCTATCGCAAGGATGCTTGCAAGCTCATGGGTCACTATGACAAAAGTAGCGCCGAGACTGTCCCTGAGTTCCAGTATCAAATCATCCATAAGCCTTGCGCTTATAGGGTCGAGTCCTGAAGATGGCTCATCAAAAAAGAGTATGTCAGGGTCAAGCGCCATGGCACGCGCCAGTCCTGCGCGTTTCTTCATGCCTCCGCTTAATTCAGAAGGATAGTACTCTTCAAATCCTGATAAGCCGACCAGAGAGAGTTTAAGCGAAACTATCTCTTTTATCTTCTCCGATGACAGGTCAGTATACTCTTCCAGCGGCAGTGCCACATTCTCTGCAAGTGTCATTGAACTCCAGAGAGCTCCGCTCTGGAACAAAACGCCGAAGCGCCTTTTTAAACGCTCCTTGTCATCAGGCTCCGCGTCCCAGTAGCTTTCGCCTGCATAAAGCACACGTCCTTCTTGCGGCCTCTGGAGCCCGATCAAATGACGGAGCAGAGTGCTCTTGCCGCATCCGCTGCCGCCCATGATGACAAATATGTCACCCCTGTTGACCGTGAACGAGATGTCCCTCTGCACCACAAAGTCCCCGAATCCCATAGTGAGGTTCTCAACTGTTATATGTGGTTTCAATTGATCCATTTGTCTAATTTAAAGCACCTACTGTTGGCTTGTCCGGAATCTTCCCCTCTAAAAAGAGGGGTTAGGGGTGTGTTTTATCTCAACATCCCCCTGCATCCCCCTTTGTTAAGGGGGAATAATAGTGTCATATCCCTATCACCTGGCAGACAAAAGTTATTACCGCAGTTGCCACTATTATACTGACAATTCCTGTAACAACTGCTGAAGTGCCTGCGTCTCCTACAGATGAAGCGCTTCTGCCGCACTGCATCCCCCTCAGGCATCCTGACATTGAGACAAGCACTCCAAAGACAACGCTGTGAAAGAGACCGATCCATAGGTTGTCCATGCTCACAGCTTTCTTTGTCTCCATAACATATTCCATCACAGTAAGATCCATCATCCCTACTCCGACTATCATGCCGCCCAGTATTCCCATGAGATCCGCGTAAAGGCAGAGAAGCGGCATCATCAGGGTCAGTGCGATAATACGCGGAAGAACCAGAAACTCGATAGGTGAAATGCCCATGGTCTCAAGCGCGTCGATCTCTTCATTGACCTGCATCGTCCCGATCTGCGCGGCAAACGCTGCGCCTGTGCGGCCAGCCATGATAATGCCTGTCATGATCGCTCCCATCACGCGCACCATGCCTATGCCCACAAGGTCTGCTATGTATATCTGAGCGCCGAACATCCTTAACTGGATAGCGCCGATGAATGCGAGGATGAGGCCTACAAGAAGGCTGATGAGCGAGACTATGAAGAATGCCTTTGGGCCGCAATCCTGAATGATGACAAACAATTCAGAACGCCGGTACCGCGCCCTGCCGAGCAGTAATCTTCCAAAGGATGAGGTGACATCGCCTATGAAATCAAGTATCCCGATTGATGAATCCCGAAGGTCAATTGCCGCCTCGCCCATTTGTGTGAGAAAAGAAGATTCGACAACTTCCCTTCGCGCGCCTTTTTTCTCAGGAACGGCAGAGGCAAGGTCAAGCAGCCTCTGAACCCCCTGAGGCAGTCCGTTTATATCAACATGGATATTATTCTTTGAACATCGGTCAATGATCCTGATAATAAAAGTAAGCAGCCCGCTGTCCCAGTCTGTGACGCCTTCTGATTCAAAGATTATCTTCTTGATCCCTGAACCAGCTTCTACCTGCTTCTGAACCTCATCGGCAGACGGCAGCGCCTTCCCGATCCTGCAATCACCTGCGATATGAACAAGCAGAGTATCGCCGTCCTTCCGGCTGAAGCTCATCCCGCATTGTGCTGAAACACTTTCCATAATATTGTCTGTCTGCCTTTAATGTTTCAGATAAGTTTACATCTTACAGTATTAAAATGGTAGCAGAAAGTTGCAGATAATTACGAAGGCATCAACTCAAATAATTGCAAATCAAATCTTAAACCAGACACCTGCCGTCAAAACTCTTTTCATCAATGCCGAGAAGTGAGATTATCGTGGGGCCTACATCAACAATGTTGATATCAGAAACATCTATCTTGCGGTTAATAAAGAAGGTCGCATCATCTCTTGTATGCCCGCCTGTGAAATGGCCCATGCCTGAGATCTCAGTCTTGTTTATCGCGCTCTTCAGGTCAAAACCTTTATGAGGAAGAGCGACAAGATCAGGAGCGTCAGCAAGCAGGGCTCCGCTGTAAACCTCTTCCTTGAAGAGAACCTCTTTGATCACCTTCTCGCCATCCACTTCAAGCGAGAGAAGTTCATTCTTGAGTTTCTTCCTTAGGCCTTCATACTCGCCTGCATCAACACTGCCGCGTGAATATTTTCCTTTTGAATGAATATAAAATCTTGCAGGGTCAAGCGCGAATACCATGCTCTCCTGATGTATCGTTTCAAAAGAGTCAGGGTTCTCCTTTGTGAACTTCAGGTAACCTCTCTCCTTCAGCCAGGAGTTCAAATATATCTCTTTCTTTATCGTTGTGAAGCCATGATCTGACAATATGATAAACGGGGTTTCATCACCCGCCTTCTTATTCATCTCTCCTATCAGCGCGTCAAGATCCCTGTAAAAATTTAGAAAGAAGGTGTGAATTGCATGGCCTTCATCATCAAGCGCGGCCCAGAGATAATGATGAAGCCTGTCCGTCTCTGTCACCACACCTATAAAAAGGTCCCAGTCATCCTCGTTGAGAAAATGAAGTATCGCCTTCTTTCTGATATCAAAGGTCGTTTTTATATTCTCTGCCAGCGCGGCTGATGATTCTCTCGCCTTCTGAGTATCAACATCCATCTTATATCCGATGCTCTTTAAGTATTCATATGCTGATTCAGGATACGTCGCTTTCTTAAGATCAAGAGAGACAAAGCCGGATGTGAGAACTCCATTCAATTCTCTGGCGGGATAAGTAGATGGGACATTGAGCACAACGCTTCTCTTGCCGTTCCTTCCGGCGACATCCCAGAGAGTTGCGCTCTTCATATCATCAGCATTAGGGAACTTCCATTTGTATGTATCCTTCTGCACTTCAGTGAAGCCGTAGATACCATGCCGCCCGGGATTCACACCGGTCATGAAGGTGCTCCATGAGGTTGAAGAGACCTCTGGTATTGAAGCTGTCATCGGCGAGAGTGTGCCTCCGGCAATCATCTTTGCGAGGTTAGGCATAATGCCTGAATCAATAAACCTCTTAAGAAGACTGCAAGGCACACCGTCTATGCCGAGAACAATGACCTTGTTCTGTTTGGCCGCTTTTTTCTTAAAGATATTGAACATTGCTGCTCTACATATAACCCAGATCTCTGAGCTTGCTCATTATCTCCTCTTTGCCCTGTCCGCGGCCTGCCCTTTCATATGTATTCTCAAGATCCTGCTCCCATGCCGGGATGTCTGACATCTTTGTAGTAGAGCCTTTTGCGCCGAGTGAACGATAGCCTATATTGTATAAAGTGCAGAAAGGCACCTTGTACTGGAATATGAAATCCCATATATCGCGCTCTTTAAAATGCAGGATCGGCTGTATACGCATATGCGGCGGATTCTTCCGCGGGCTGAAGAATGTTTCCTGTACGCGCGCCTCCTGCTCATCCCATCTGATCGCGGTTGCAAGAGCGGTGATCTTATTCTCTTCAAGGAACATGTTCATGGCTATAGTCTTCATCAGGTGGTTGCCGATAAACGACTCAGGCTCGAACGGGAACTCCTCATCTGTGATCTCCAGAAGCGCGATCTCCTTTCTGTTGCGCTCATTAAGGCTGCTGACCTTTACCATATCGCCGACCTTTTCCGCCTTGGAAGCCACATCAATGTTCTTTGCGATACGGGCATCAAGGTTCCACTCTTTTTTAAGCTGGTTGAAGATGTCCCATATCTCTTCAAACACATAGCCCTCGTCAATGAACATGCACATCGGCATCTTTACTCCAAGCTCTTTGCATGACTCCCTGAAGAGCCAGGTCATTGTTGTGCTGTCCTTTCCGCCGGTCCAGGCTAACGCAAGGTTGTCAACGCCAAACTTATCAATAGCCTCCTTGATTATCTTCTTTGAGTGCGCTATCTTTTCTTCAAGGCTCAAACCCATCAACCTCTCCATCTCTTCCATCGACATTGACTCTGCTGTCATAACTCCTCCTTTAATTTAAAAAATTATCCTAAGTTCAACTTTCTCAGTTCAGTCTTCTTTATCTTGCCTGTAGCGGTCTTTGGAAATTCATCAACCGGTATTATCTTTCTCGGAATCTTGAACCGTGCAATACGCCTCTTGAGATGATCCCTTATCTCTGTCTCATCAAATGAGAGTCCCTCTTTTATTTTTATGAAGAGTATCGATATCTCTGAACCCCTGCCGTCAGGCACGCCCACCATAGCGCACTCTTCAATTGAGTCATGCTCCATTATAACATCTTCAACCTCTCTGGGATAAATATTCATGCCGTCCACAATGATAAGGTCTTTCTTTCTGTCAACTATATAAATGTATCCGTCCTCGTCAATCCTTGCCATATCGCCTGTATACAGCCATCCATCCTTTAAGACAGAGGCTGTTTCATCCGGCCTGTTATAGTAACCCTTCATTACATTCGGGCCTTTGACCCTCAGTTCTCCTATCTCTCCCAAGTTAACTCTTTCCCCATCTTCTCCGATAATGCTGACCTCAACGCCCGGCAGCGGCGGGCCGACTGATGACGGCTTTCTTGTGCCTTCGACTGGATTCACCGCAACAACTGGCGATGCCTCAGTAAGCCCGTAGCCCTCGACCAAAGGCGCTTTAAACCGCTTTTCAAATGCATAGATGATATCCGGAGGCAAAGCAGCAGCTCCTGAAACACAGACCCTGATCATTGTGAAGAGTTTAAATAAGAGCATGAATAAGAGAGGTATCCTCTTTTTAGAGAGTATGCTGTAGATCGTGGGGATAGCCACAAAAAAAGTGATCCTGTCCCTAAAGACGCTCTTGATCACCTTTGAGAAAGGCTTTACTGAAGGCAGCAGTATTATGCTTGCGCCTGAATATACAGGAAGAATAACGCAGACGGTAAAAGTGAACGAGTGAAAAAGCGGCAGAAAAAGAAGCACCCTGTCCCTGCATGATAAACGCATTACCTGCATGCATGACTCGACATTTGATATGAGGTTATGATGTGTGAGCATCGCGCCCTTTGGAAAACCGGTCGTTCCGGATGTGTATAAAAAAACCGCTGTATCATCAGCAGACCCTTTGTATGGCTCTGCGTCTTCTTCCGGCACTTCATCAAACAACACCTTCCTGATATCAAGTCCCGGCTTTAACTTATCAAGCTTTTTCGAAAGATCTCTGCCATGTATAACGATCCTGCAGCCTGAGTCATTGATAATGAACGAGATCTCATCCGGGGTTAAGAACGTATTAATTGGAACAGCGATACCTCCGGCCCTCAGGATGGCGAAGTAACTGATGATATACTCAGGGCTGTTATCCATCAGGATGGCAGCGCGCTCACCTGCTTTAAGCCCGAGCGCTCTCAGCCCGCCTGCTGTCAATGTCACACGCCGGTTTGCCTCTGCATAGGAGTATTTCCTGTCCCCAAACTTTATGCAGGTTTTATGCGGATGCTCAGCAGCCCTCTGTAATAATAGATCGCTTAAAGTCATTGGTCACCTGATATTATCATATTATATTTCATGGCAGCCGCAATTCATATCGCATCTCTTTATAATTATCCTGCATAGGGTTATAATATTGCGTCAAAGGAAATAATATACATGGATATAGTTCAGTATCTGAAAAACAAAAAAGAGCTTGTCGACAGCTATCTTGAGGCATATGTCTCATCCAAAAAAGGCCAGAACGGCTGCCCCAAAGAGCTTTATGAGGCGATGAGATACGCGCTTATGGCAGGCGGCAAGAGGATAAGGCCCATACTGGCGCTCGCAGGCTATGAGGCTGTTAACGGCAAAACAAATAACGTAATGCCTGTTGCTTCCTCACTTGAACTCATACATACATATTCATTGATCCATGACGACCTTCCAGCAATGGATGATGATGATATGAGAAGGAACATGCCGACCACTCATATCGCCTTCGGAGAAGCCACAGCAATACTTGCGGGCGATGCGCTGCTGACCGAGGCATTCAATATCATCTCCAACTCAAAAGCAGAACCCGGCATACTCATCAATGTGATAAAAGAGGTCACACATGCCTGCGGGCCTGACGGAATGGTCGGAGGGCAGACTGTAGACATACTGATGGAAGGTAAGAAGGCGGAAAAGGACGACATCATCTATATTCATACACATAAGACCGGCGTATTTATTAAGGCTGCTGTGCGCGTTGGCGCCATTATGGCAGATGCCACAGAAGATGAACTTGCCGCATTGACAACTTACGGAGATAAAGTCGGCCTCGCATTTCAGATTGCTGATGACATCCTTGATATAACCGGCACCACAGAGGAGCTCGGAAAGACAGCAGGCTCTGATAATACAAACGCTAAAAACACCTACCCCTCCATCTTCGGCATTGATGAGTCAAGAAAGATAGCCGAGGCACTGATATCTGATGCCATTAAGGCGCTTAGAGGTTTTGATGAAAAAGCAGACCCGCTCAGGGAGATAGCAAAATATATTATATCGAGGCGGAATTAGATATATTCATGCATATAGAAAAGATCAAAGGCCCGGATGATGTAAAAAAGCTCACACTTGAGGAACTTAACGAGCTTGCAAAAGAGTTAAGGGAAACGATCATCGAGAGAGTCGCGCTTAACGGAGGGCATCTTGCCCCGAGCCTCGGCGTCGTTGACCTTACGATCGCGCTTCATTATGTCTTCAACTCACCGGTTGATAAGATAATCTGGGATGTAGGCCACCAGTCATATTCGCATAAGCTTCTTACAGGCAGATACAATTCTTTCGCAACCATCAGGCAGCATGGCGGCATCTCAGGATTCCCAAAAATATCTGAAAGCCCGCATGATTCCTTCGGCACAGGCCACAGCTCAACATCCATCTCTGCCGCACTGGGAATGGTTGCGGCAAAAAACCACAACCGGAAAAATTACAAAGCGATAGCTGTCATAGGCGACGGAGCCATGACTGCGGGGCTTGCCTTTGAGGGGCTGAACCATGCGGGACACCTCAAGAAAGACCTGATCGTAATACTCAATGACAACGAGATGTCCATATCACCCAATGTCGGCGCTCTCTCTGCGTATCTGAGAAAGATGCTGATGGGCGACTTTTATACAAAGTTCAAGAAAGAGACAAAACTTCTTCTGGACCGTTTCCCAAAAGTTGGAGAGCCTGTGCTCAAGATGGCTAAAAAAGCTGAAGATACCTTCAAGGGCTTTGTTGTTCCGGGAATGCTCTTTGAGGAACTCGGGTTTGAATATGTCGGCCCTGTTGACGGCCACAAGATAGAACAGCTTATTGAGACATTTGAGAGGTTCAAGGACTTCCCCGGGCCTGTGCTCATACACGCGATAACCAAAAAGGGGAAAGGGTATCCGATGGCTGAAAAAGAGCCGGGGATATTCCACGGCATCGGGCCTTTTGATATTGAAACCGGAGAGACCGTCTCTTCTTCGAATGTCTCATACAGCGAGGTATTCGGAAGGACTCTTGTTTCACTTGCAAAGGATGATGACAGGATAGTCGCTATCACAGCTGCAATGACAGAGGGCACAGGCCTTTCAGAATTCGTCAGAACATTCCCAAAGAGGTTCTATGATGTCGGTATCGCTGAACCGCATGCTGTCACATTTGCGGCAGGGCTTGCAACCCAGGGTGTCAAACCTGTAGTCGCGATCTATTCCACGTTCCTTCAGAGGTCGTATGATGAGATCATCCATGATGTATGCCTTCAGAACCTTCCTGTAGTCTTTGCCATCGACAGGGCCGGGATAGTCGGAGATGACGGGCCCACGCATAACGGCGCGTTTGACCTCTCATTTCTAAGGCACATACCTAACCTTGTAGTCATGGCTCCGAAAGACGGAGATGAGCTTCAGTGCATGCTCAAGACTGCCCTTGCACTTAACGGCCCGGCTGCGATCAGATATCCGAGAGGCGCTGCTGCCGAAAGTTATGAAGAGATAGATATTAAAGAGATACCTATAGGCAAAGCCGAGGTTCTGAAAGAGGGCAAGGACCTGCTGATACTTGCCATAGGCAATATGGTAATGCCCTCGCTTGAAGCCGCAAAGCTGCTTGTTGACGCCGGCATTGACGCCGCAGTTGTTAATACAAGATTTCTGAAACCTCTTGATACCGGAACTATAATAAAACTTGCGAAAGAGACAGGCCATGTACTTACTGTTGAGGAGAACACCATATCAGGCGGTTTCGGCAGCGCAGTGATAGAAGAGTTCACAAAGGCCGGTGTTGAAGGTGTTAAGGTCAGGATGCTCGGCATACCTGACAGGTTCATTGAACAGGGCACGCAAAAACTTCTCAGAAAAGAACTCGGACTCGATACAGACGGCATTACAAAAGAAGCGCTTGCACTTGTCAACAGGAAAACTCCCATGACACATAAAGTCAACTGATTAACAATCCATATTAAGTCATGAGCAAAGAGAAAGAGTTAAATAATATCTTCCAGCACTTCAGGAAAGACCTTCGCGGTTTTATAGATATTTCATTGCAGGAAGATGAGACTTCCTGGAACGAGTGGCTCTCTCATATAAAGCGGGATATTGCCATCAGATGCTGGGAGATAAAAAAGTGCGCTAAAAAAGATTGCCCGGCATTTATGAATACATGCGGCCGCTGCTGGATCATCGCAGGCACCATGTGCGGTGAAGACCCGCATGGCCAATTTGCCATTAAATACGGCAACTGCATTAAATGCAACGTGTATCAGCAAGCCGTGCTCACAGACCCTGAAAACGAGATCTATGAACACCTCATCATCCTTGTGCACAGTTTAAGGATCAAACAGCAGGAACTGAAGACCATGGCATTGCATGACATCCTCACAGGCCTTCATAACAGAAATTATCTGGATATATACCTTGAAAGAGAAAAGAAGAAGATCAAAAGGTATGGCGGAAGTTTAACACTCTTTATGTTCGACCTCAATAATTTTAAAAATATTAATGACACTTACGGGCATCAGCACGGAGATGGTGTCCTGAAAGAGTTTGCTTCGATCCTGAAAATGTCGATCAGAGACACTGACCTGCTGATACGTTACGGCGGGGATGAATTTCTTATAATCAAGACTGAATCATCAGGCCATGAAAATGATATCATGCTGGATCGCATCAGGCAGAATATCGCAAATTGGAACGAAGAGTACGGGAGCGAGAATTACAGCCTCTCTTTCAGTTACGGCAATGCTGTTTACGATCAAGACAAAGATATAGAACAGGTGATCGAAAAGGCGGACGCAGAGATGTACAAAGACAAACAGAAACATCAAAAGCCTTTGTAATCTCTTCCCCTCGTCCCCTCACCTCTTAGACATCGGGGTATAACTCTTCTTCCCTTTTAATGATGAAATGAACGAGGGCCTTATTATCCTGCCCTGCACTATCTCCTCGATCCTGTGAGCTGACCAGCCGGAGACCCTTGCCATTGCGAATATCGGGGTGAAGAGGTCTTCAGGTATCCCCATGCACTGATATACAAAGCCGGAGTAGAAATCAACATTCGTGCAGACTATCTTAGCCTTCTTTTCTCTGACAAGCCCCGGCGCCAGCTTTGCGATCCTCTTATAAAGGGCGAACTCCTTTTCCCTGCCTGCCATCTTCGCAAGCTCTTCTCCCTTCTTCTCCAGGAATACCGCTCTCGGGTCTGTCAATGTGTAAACCGCGTGGCCCAAACCATAGATCTTCCCTGACCTGTCACCTGCTTTCTTATCAAGGATCATCTCAAGATAGGCTTTTACTTCTTCATCATCATCCCAATCCTTCAGCTTGCGCTTGATGTCATTAACCATCCTTACGACAGCCTCATTCGCTCCGCCGTGAAGATGTCCTGAGAGAGATCCGATACCCGCGCAGATCGCCATGTAAGTATTTGCCCCGGATGATGAGACGCACCTTGTCGTGAATGTTGAGTTGTTGCCGCCGCCGTGCTCTGCGTGAAATACAAGCATGGTGTCAAAGAGTTCTGCCGTGAACCTGTCAGGAACTTTGCCTGTGAGCATGTAGAGAAAATTCTCGGAAGTGCTGAGCTTGGGATCAGGCTCGATCAATTTCGTATTGTCCTTCTTCTTCATCAATCTCGTCTGATAATTGTAAGCTATGATCGTAGGCAGCTTTGCTATCAGGTCAATGCACTGCCTGGTCACATCCTTCATATCAGTGGAGTTCGGGTCTTTATCAAAAAGATGCATTGCTGACACAATGTTATGAAGCGAACCCATCTGGTCGTCATGCTTCGGCCTGTTGAGTATTATCTCCTTGGCTTCCTCAGGCAGTGCGCGCCTCTTCCCAAGCGCCTTTGAAAAGCTCTTCAGGTCTTCTTTCCCCGGAAGCTCTCCGGTCAAAAGGAGATAGACGGTCTCTTCAAATCCGAACCTCTTTTCCTTCTCTTTCCCGCTTACCAGATCTTCAACATCATAGCCGCAATAGTAGAGTTTTCCGGGTATAGGATTTAGTTTCTCCACACCATCGCCGGTAATGATCTTCTCATATCCTAAAACCTGCCCTTTGCTGGTGATGCCGACAATTACGCCTGAACCGTCCTCGTTCCTCAGGCCTAATTTGATATTCTTCTCCCTGATTATCTTGGGATCTATCCTGTCATGCAGCAAAGCAAGCTCCTCAACCTTCTTGATAACACTCTCCATTTCATTCCGCCTCCAATATAATGTCTGACAGTTATCATAATAATTCCAAAGAAATAATGAAAGCGCGATGGTAAGATATACAAATCATGAAGGAAACGGGAACAAAAAAGACGCGCCTGGATAAGCTCATCTTTGACAAAGGCCTTGTTGAAAGCAGGGAGAGGGCAAGGGCAGCCATTATGGAAGGCAATGTTCAGGTCAACGGTGTTGTTGTCGACAAGGCAGGTTCACTCGTAAAACCCGATGCGCAAATTGAAGTCCTTTATAAAATGCCTTATGTCAGCCGCGGCGGACTGAAGCTTGAGCAGGCGATAAAGGAGTTCAATATCAATGTCAGCGGCAAGCGAGCCATGGATGTCGGCGCATCAACCGGAGGCTTCACAGACTGTCTTCTGCAGAATGGCGCGATGAAGGTTATCGCAGTTGATGTCGGGTACGGCCAGTTCAGCTGGAGCCTGAGGCAGGATGAAAGGGTTGTGCTTATTGAAAAGACGAATATCAGATACCTTCCAAATGACATCATCCCGTATAAACTCGACATTATAACCATTGATGTCTCATTTATATCTCTGTTAAAGGTCATCCCCAAGATATTGGAATTTCTTAAACCTTCAGGAGAAGTTGTCGCGCTGATAAAGCCGCAGTTCGAGGCTGAAAGAAAGGACATCGGCAAGGGCGGCGTGGTAAAAGATGACAAGAAACGGCTTGAGATCGTTGAGAATATAAAGAACGAATTGCTCGGGATGAAACTTGATGTCATCGGCGTGACCGAATCGCCCATCAAAGGGCCGAAGGGGAATGTGGAGTATCTGATCTATTTCAGGAAGCCCTGAACTTAATTTGAATTTGTTATAATGCTGTATACACCAATAGGACAGGAGGATCAATGCATAAAATAGTTGGATATGTCGAGCGAGACACTGAAACAGGATTATACGTGGGAATTGTCCCGGGCATACCGGGCGCCCATACACAAGCTGAAACATTAGATGAACTACAGACAAATCTCAAAGAAGTAGTTGAATTATGCATAGAGGAAATGGACGCTGAAGCAAAGAGCAATTTACCGGAATTCGTTGGACTTCAGCAATTTGAGGTTGCCGTTTGAGCAAGCTGCGGCTTGTTGACGCAAAAACTGCTGAGAAATTATTGCTCTTCCTTGGTTTCGTTAGAGTCCGCCAGAAAGGAAGCCATGCATTTTACAGACATCCTGACGGCAGAACAACCACATTGCCTCATCACAAAGGAAGGATACTGTCCCGCCCATTACTAAGAGAAATCCTGAAAGAGATAGAAATCACTGTTGACGACTACAATCAATATATAGAAAAGCTGTGATACAACATAATACATAATCTGAATAATGAAAATAATATTCTATACCATAATTATTCTGGCAAATTTAACCGGTATCTCATTCGCTGATGAAATAGAGAAAGAAAAATATGTTGATGTTCCTTATTTCAATCTTTTGCCATACAACACAATTGAAGATGCTTTTAAAGTATTTGGAAAATCAAGAATATATGAAACAAAGCTTGCGCATAATTTCGTTCAATACTATGATCCCCAACAAGAAATAGAAATCATATTTGCTCTATATGGTTGGGATAATAAGATATGGACAATAACAATACATAAGACAGATAGATATAAAGGTTTATCTAATGACTCAGTAGTTGAAGATATTATTGCTGATACAACTTATACAACAAAGGTAGGCGAACTGACTAAAACAGATATTAAAGAACCACTTACACAAAAAGGCATTCGGTTGAATATGACAAAAGAGGAAATAGATAAAATTTTAGGAACTAAAATTGATATTAAAGATAATACAGCAAATATAGGATGGGAGACTCGTCAGGAGGGCAACGAAGTTACTGATTATGGTGGAATTAATTTAACCTTTAACGAAGGTAGATTAATATCAATCGCATGGTATGGAGTAGACCCATAAATCGACTCAAATGGTCTCAGTTCCGACAAATCGCCTGAAGAAGAATTCGGAATAAACTTTCACACCAATTCCCCTCTGCTAACCATTATTACCTTTCCACCAACTGATATATCAATAGCCCCACCCTTCTCTTCCGCATTAACAAGAATGAGAGAACGCCTACCAATCTCGTAACCCTGTTCAACACGTATGGATATTTGTTTATCTCTAAAATAACCGTGCTTCACAAGATATCCGCCAAGACAGCCGTTCGCGCTTCCGGTTGCCGGATCTTCCGGTATGCCATAGTAGTCAGCAAACATCCTTGCATTGAGGTCATTGCCCTCTTCATAAGTCTCAGGCGAAAAGACAAAGATAGCCTTGGCTTCGGTCTTATTGATAAGCTCAAGATATTTATCTTTGTTGATGCTGCACTTCTTTACCGCCTTCATTCCCTTAAGCGGAGTAATGATAAATGGGAGACCGGTTGATACTTCCTGAACCGGATATCTGCTGTCAATGTCGTCTGCGTCAAGCCCAAGAACTTCAGCGATAACTTCAGCGCCTATCACCTCACCAAAGACAGGCTGTATCTGCCTCATCCATAATGTCTCAGGAGAATTATCTTTGTAATTGATAGTGACCGTTATCTGTCCGATCTTGAGATTGAGTATTAAAGAATCGACACATTCTTTGATTATCTCCTGCTGTATTACATATGCCGTGCCTAATACCGGATGGCCTGCAAAAGGAATCTCATGAGCCGGAGTGAAGATGCGCACATCATATGCGCCATTGCGTTTGTCATCTGAGAGGATGAATGCCGTCTCTGAGAAGTTTATCTCCTTTGCTATCTTCTGCATAACAGCATCTGAGATCGAAGCTGCGTTCCTGACAACCGCAAGCTGGTTACCGGAATACTTCTCCTGAGCAAAGACGTCTAAGATGTAAAAAGGATTCTTCAATTTACTTAAAGCTCGTTCACAAAGAAGTTATCTCTCTTCTCGCGGCCTATCGTTGTCTCGTTGCCGTGGCCTGCATATACCTTTGTATCATCAGGAAGCTCAAGCAGCCTCCTGAATGAATCTTTCAATCTCTCATGGCTCCCGCCCGGGAAATCAGTCCTTCCCACTGAACCCTGAAAGATTGTGTCACCAACCATCAAAACTCCCTCACCATAAAGGCATATACCGCCGGGGCTGTGTCCGGGGACATGAATGACCTTGAAGTTAAGACTGCCCGCCTTCACATCATCCCCTTCCGAAAGGAAACCATCAGGGTCAGGAAGGTCGGCCACATCAAAGCCCCAGAAAGAGGCATGCTCTTTTGCCATGTTATATGTCTCAAGATCCTCTTTATGTATCAGGATTTTCGCGCCTGTCGCAGCCTTTATCTCTCCCGCAGCGCCCACGTGGTCGAAATGGGCGTGCGTGCATATTATCGCGGTGATAGTCAGGCCACCATCCTTTATGGCGTCATTGATCCTGTCGCCTTCATCACCGGGATCGATCACGATCGCATGTTTTGTCTTTTCATCTACGACGATATAACAGTTTTCCTGAAGCGGCCCTACAACAAATTTCTTTATTAACATGACTCCTCCTGATCTGAAAAAGTGATTACGCCCTGCCCTTCCGTTCTTTGTATATCTTTATTAAATGCTTCAGCTCTTCGCTTCCCATAAAATGCATAAGCAAAACATATACAGCAAGAAAAACTGCTATCGCGACAGCCAGCAGTCCGGCCTTCTCCATGGTTATCCCGCTCTGCATCCATATGTCGCTTCTGATAATGAACCAGCTTAAAAGCCCTGTCACAGCGGAGGCGACGGATACTTTAATAAAAGAGATGCCTATATTCCTGCCGTCAAGCCTTCCGAGTTTCTTCTTCAGCATGAAAAAGAGGATGCCGAAATTGACTGACGCGGCAATGGAATTGGCAAGAGCAAGCCCGCTGTGCTGCATCGGCTTCATTAATATGAGGCTAAAGATAATATTTGTCAGCATGGCAACAACGGCGACCTTCACCGGCGTCTTCGTATTCTGCATGGAATAAAATCCTGCGGTAACTATCCTCATGCCGACGATGGCCCATATCCCCAATGCATAAAAAAGCAGCGCCTGCGCAGTCCCTGCAGTAGCGGCATAGTCGAACTTCCCTCTCTGGAAAAGTATATTAACTATCGGTTCTCTCAGAAATATCAGTCCTGCCATTGAAGGTATCGTTATAAAAAAGAGCAGGCGCAGCGCAAACGAGAAGTCGCTCCTCAGTTCATCAAAATCCCCTTTGGCAGCATGTGCTGAAAGTGCCGGGAGGATCGCCATGCCCATTGCAACGCCGAACATGCCGATGGGAAATTGTATCAGCCTCATTGAGTAAAAAAGATACGTGATGCTCCCTGAAGGCAGAAACGAAGCGAGGATATTGCTCACAACTATATTTATCTGATTTACCGATAAGGCAAGCGTGGCAGGTATCAGCAGAAGCGCCATCTTTTTAATGCCGGGGTGGCTGAAATTCATGTTAAAGCCAAGCCTGTATTTGTTCTTAAAAAATGTTGGAAGCTGAAAGGCGAACTGAACAAATCCGCCGACCATCATGCCTATCGCGGCAACTATGATTGGCCGGCTTGACCTTGATTCAAATATCAAAATACTTATGATCAGGGTTATATTGAGCATCGCGGGTGCGAGAGCCGGGATAAAAAACACCTTCTTGATATTCAGCGCGCCCATGACCAATGCGGCAAGGCTGATGAATAAAAGAAACGGCATCATTATCCTTGTCAAAAGCACGGTGAGAGAGAACTTCTCAGGAGAACTTAAAAATCCCGGAGCAAGCGCGGTAACTATTTCCGGAGAAAAAACAATGCCCAGGATGCAGACTGCTCCGACCACAATAACAATAAAGGTGAAGGCTATCTTCACGAGTCGGTTGACCTCTTCCTCTCCATGTTTCTGCCTGTATTCGGTCAAAACCGGGATAAGCGCGGCTGACATGGAGCCTTCGGCAAAGAGTTCCCTTAGCAAGTTCGGTATCCTGAATGCGGCAAAAAAGGTATCGGAAAGCCCTGTCGCGCCGAAATACCGTGCAAATATCATATCCCTTATAAAACCGAGTATCCGGCTGATAAGGGTTGCTGCCGACATCAGTCCGGCGGCCTTTGTTATTTTTCTTTTTTCATCCATATAGCTTGACTTTATTATCTCCCATGATGTAATTTACTTACTCATTAAGACTAAGAATATAAGATAGTTGGAGGTAGAGCATTGGCTACTAAGCCCCCGGTAAAGAAGAACCTGTCAACACTCAAAAGAGTCAGGCAGGCAATAGCAAAAACAGAGAAGAACCGCTCCGTCAAGAGCTTGGCAAAGACCCTGACCAAGAAGATCGAAGCAGAGGTCAAGAGCAAGAACATTGAAAACGCAAAGGCTGCTCTGAAAACAGCTGTCTCAGCGATCGACAAGGCTGCGAAGACTGGAATAATCCACAAAAGCACCGCTTCCAGGAAGATATCCCGTATTACAAAGCTTGTCAATTCGCTCTCCTCTTCTGAAGCAGTCTGATAAGCAATATCTCCAGCACAAGCTCAGGCCTTCCGCTGCTCTTTATAGCTACGTCAGCCTCATGCAGTGTCTGAAATATACGCTGAAAAGCATCTTCATTGTATGATTTAACATGCTTTGAAAGCATGTTAAAAGTTGACATCCGCATCTTCTGCGGCTTCTTCCCCTTATTAAGCCAGAGATTATAAAACTCCCGATAGTGCCAGTTAAGTGTCCCCAGGACAGAGGTTGCAAGCATCTTCTCTGAGAGAATGGATTCAAGTATCATGAAAGCCCTTGTCCTCTGCTCCGCGACAAGCGCATCAATAAGATTAAAAGTAGTGTACTCCCTGACAGCGCTTATTGATGAGGCGATATCCTTTTCATCTATCCTCTTTTTACCCGACATTGAGAGCTTATCAACCTCAGAGGCAAGGAGCCCCGCATCAAACCCGACATAATCGATAAGGCAGTCTACTGCTTCGCCTGTCATCTGAATGCCCTTGTCAGAGGCAAGCCGCTTTATCCATGCCGGTATATCTCTCTCCTCTATTCCGAGTTTATATAACTTCCACGGGATATCAGACAGCTTCTTGACCGGCGCCTTTTGCGAAAGGACAATCATGCAGGTGTTTTCAGAAGGTTTCCTGAAGTACGGCAGCAGAGAATCAACAGCTGCCTTTGAGTATTGATTGAAACCCTTAAGCACTACCAGGCGCCTGCTGGCCATAAAAGGCAAGGTGGATGCGGCGTCAATTATCTGGCCGGGGTCAGAAGACGGGTAAAAGAGGTCATAATTAAAATCAGCCTGGGATGAAGAGACCACCCTTTCAACAGCCTTCCTTAAAACATCATCGAGAAAATAGTCTTCTTCACTCCAGAAGTAATAGAGATCTTGCAGCAGGCCTTTCTCAATTTCCTTATCCAGAGCGCTATTCAACATACCGGATTATTATCCTGCTGACTATCTCCCTGGAAATCTCGGTAAAGGCCTTGTCTATAGCCCTCTGCTTCTGAACAACATATTCGCTCACTGACCCTGTGGTCTCAAACGTAATTCTTATAGGTGACTCCACTGAGGTAAATTCAGTGATACTGCCGTTGTCAGTCAGCCTCATATCTACCCTTAAGAGCAGCTCCTGCTCCTTTACGCGTTCATCAACAGCCGCGATGGTGCTCAGCATAAAAGTTGCAATCGTTGTGTCAAGGGAAACATCTCCTCCGGCAGACATGACCTTTACCCCATGTGCCAAAAACTCCTTTGAGAGCGCATAATGAAGCCTGTCCTCAAGTCTCGGCTCATAAGTGTTGTTCTGAACCTGCCTGATGGTTATGGAGTTAAAAGGCAGATTTTTTGAACCGATGATGCTGTAGCCGCAGGAACTGATAAGTAAGAACGGGAAAACAAGAAGTAAGAAACAGATATTATTCCGTGAACGTCTACTAATAAATGCCATTGATTCGCACCTTGTGTTTTTCATTTTCTGTCGCTCAATTCTTAGGTAGAGGTTTTCAGTTATATAACGATGTTGACCAGTTTGCCCTTTATAACTATTACCTTCCTGGGCTTCATGCCTTGCAGATAATCCTGGATCTTCGGGCTGCTGAAGGCCAGTTCCCTGACAGCCTCATCATCAAGCCCGGCCCGGATCATACACTTGCTCCTCACCTTGCCGTTTATCTGAACGACCAGTTCAATGACCTCTTCTTTTACTAACGCCTCGTCCCAGACAGGCCACTCTTTATGATGGATGCCTTTATCTTCACCGATCTCTTTCCAGAGTTCTTCGGAGATATGAGGCGCAAAAGGTGAAAGAAGAAGGATCACATTTTTAATAGAGAACCTCAATACACCGGCATCCTGAGCGCTCTCAAGATTGAAGGCAGTTGCCTCATTGACCAGTTCCATTAAAGCTGCGATAGCGGTATTAAAATGATAATCACGCTCTACACTGTCTGTCACCTTCTTGATGGTCTGATGTGTCTTGCGAAGCAGCCCTTTTGCGCTGTCTGTCAAACCGGAAAGATCAGAACGCTCTTCCGCCCTATTGCCGGACATTTCCTTGTTATATCTGTAAACAAGCGCCCATACTCTGTTAAGGAAACGGGAAGCGCCTTCAACCCCCTTGTCAGACCACTCGAGGTCTTTTTCAGGCGGAGCGGCAAAGAGGCAGAATATCCTCATTGTGTCAGTACCGAACTTTTTAATAAGATAGTCTGGGTCCACTACATTGCCCTTGGATTTAGACATCTTGGTGCCGTCTTTTATAACCATGCCTTGTGTAAGAAGTTTCTTAAAAGGCTCGCCCGCCTTTATCAGTCCGAGATCCCTCACCACCTTGGTAAAGAACCTTGAGTACAGCAGATGCAGGACTGCATGTTCTATACCCCCGATATACTGGTCAACAGGCATCCAGTATTCAGCAGCAGCAGGGTCAAGGGGTTTATCAGCGGTACTTGGGGATGTATATCTCAAAAAATACCAGGATGAATCCACAAATGTATCCATGGTATCGGTCTCTCTCCTTGCGCGGCCTCCGCATTTCGGGCACTTGGTAATAACAAAATCCATGAGTTCGGCTAAAGGAGAGCCGCCCTTTGCGGTAATTATGACATCCTGTGGAAGGAGAACCGGGAGCTCAGCATCAGGAACAGGGACTATGCCGCAGGATTTGCAATAGATGACAGGGATCGGTGTTCCCCAATACCTTTGACGGGATATCCCCCAGTCCCGCAGCCTGTAATTGACAACTTTTTTCCCGACACCCTGCGCCTCAAGATAGAGAGCGATCTTCTCTTTTGCCTCTCTGCTGTGAAGCCCTGTGAACTGCGCAGATTCAACGAGAATGCCCTCATCCTCAAAGGCCTCTGTCATATGCATGCTCTGCACCTTATCAAGGGATAAGACAACAGCCTTTAAAGGAATATGATATTTTGCCGCAAAATCAAAATCTCTCTGGTCATGGGCAGGAACAGCCATGACAGCTCCTGTCCCGTATCCCATAAGCACAAAATTAGAGACCCAGATCGGTATCTTCTTATTTGTCAGCGGATGAAGCGCATAGTAGCGGGTAAATACCCCTTCCTTTTCTTCCGGGTCATCTGAAAGCGACTCAATATCAGACAGTACTTTTTTATCCTTGATCTCCTCTGAAATAAAGGGATGCCCCTTTGCAATGCTTAAGAATGTGGCCCCGTATAGAGTATCAGCCCTTGTGGTAAATACCCTTATCGTCTTATTAGTGCCTATTACCTTGAAGTTAACATCCGCACCCTCGCTTCGCCCTATCCAGTTATGCTGCATCGCAAGTACTTTTTCAGGCCAGTCTTTAAGATCCTCCATGTCACGGAGAAGCTCATCAGCATAAGATGTGATCTTAAAGAACCACTGTTCAAGATTTTTCTGTATTACAGCGCTGTCACACCGCCAGCACTGTTCATCTATAACCTGCTCGTTCGCAAGTACCGTCTCACAGGAGGGGCACCAGTTAACAGGCGAGAGTTTTTTGTATGCCAGCCCCTTATCCAGCATCCTGACAAAGAACCACTGGTTCCAGCGGTAATATTCAGGGTCGCAGGTGGCAAACTCTCTTGACCAGTCATAACTGAGGCCGAGCCTTTTTAACTGCTTCCTCATGTAATCTATGTTTTCATAGGTCCATTTCGAAGGATGCGTCTTATTCTTGATGGCTGCATTCTCAGCCGGCATGCCAAACGCATCCCATCCCATAGGATGCAGGACATTAAACCCCCGCAGCCTCTTATACCTGGAGATAACATCGCCTATCACATAGTTCCTGACATGGCCCATGTGTATCTTGCCCGAAGGATAAGGGAACATCTCAAGGCAGTAGAATTTCGGGAGATCGGAACGTTCCGTGACCCTGAAAAGGCCCGCATCCTCCCAGTATTTCTGCCACCTCTCCTCAATATCCTGCGGTGTATATCTCTCTTCCAAAAAAACTCCTCTGTGTATCCATTTTGCTGAATGTTATATGAAAATTATTTTAGCATAATCATTATATTTTAATAGATATCATATCATATATATACCATAGAATTAAGTTGGATTTTAGGTAATCATAGTGCTATACTAACATTTATTTTTATACAAGGAGCATTACGTGATAAATAAAACCGGCCTACAAAATTGCCCTGCAAAAAGCATCAACAGCCTGATTCACTTGACAGTATTTCTGGTCATTTCAGCCTTTATCTTTACGGCAATTCTTGCGGGTTCAGCCGCCGCTGCGCCGCTGATCAAATCTATAGATATCACCGGGAACAAAAAGATCGAGGAAGCTACCGTTCGTTCAAAGATGAAAAGCATCGTAGGAGAACCTTTTTCAGAAAGCACGGTTCAGGATGATATAAAGAGCATCTACAGCATCGGATACTTTGACGATATCAGTGTAGAGATCGAACAGTTTGAAGGCGGGATCAAACTTATCTTTACCCTGCAAGAGAAGCCTACTATAGTCAGCATTGATTTCCAGGGGAACGAGGAGTTTGAGGCAGAAAAACTCAAGGAGAAGGTAACTATTGCCTCCGGTGCGATCGCCAATCCTCAGCTGATCGCTGATAATGTTGAAAAGATCGTATCTTTTTACCAGTCAGAGGGATACTGGCACGCAAGAGTAATCCCGGTCATAAGGGAGATCTCCGAAGATGCGGTTGCGCTGACCTTCCAGGTTGACGAAGGGAAAAAGGTCGTGATCAAAGATATCACTTTTGAGGGAAACTCCGCCCTGTCCGACAAGAAAATAGAAAAAGTGATGACGACAAAAGAGTGGTGGCTTTTTTCATTCATTACAAGCTCAGGCAAATACAGCAAGGATGCGCTAAGCGCTGATATCGAAAGGATCAGGGACCTTTATAACAGCAAAGGGTACATATACATTGTTATATCTGAGCCTGAGATAACATTAAACCCGGAAAAAACAAAACTATTTATTAAGATAAATATATCTGAAGGCGATCAGTACAAGGTCGGAGATGTCAAGTTCGCCGGAAATACTGTCTTTGAAAACAGCCGGCTCTCTGCCGGGCTAAAGACCATTTCTGGAGAGATATTTGACAGAAGCGCGCTCCGTGGGGATATAGACAATATTGTTGAGCTTTACATGGAAAAAGGGTACGCCAGAGCTGATATCAACCCGCTGATAGATGTTGATAAGGGGAAAAAGACCGCAGATATCACCATGGCGATAACAGAAGGCGCTATCTTCTCCATCGGAAGGATCGAGATATCAGGCAACAAAAAGACACGCGATAAAGTTATAAGAAGAGAGATGAGGCTTGATGAGGGGGAAACATTCAACAGCAAGCTCCTTAAAAGAAGCTACGAGAGAATAACTAACCTCAATTTCTTTGAAAGCGTTAATATCACCCCGCTCCCAAGCGTTGAAGAATCGCTTATTGACCTGCATGTAAATGTAGAGGAAAAGCTGACCGGCATGTTGAGCGTCGGAGGAGGATACAGCTCGGTAGATAAATTTATGGTCATGGGCGAACTCACCCAGGCAAACCTTTTTGGCAAAGGCCTTTATCTGAAGTTCAAGGCTGAATTAAGCGCCACAAGAACCAATTACAATATCTCACTCAGAGACCCATGGTTTATGGATCAACCTATCTCGGCATCAATGTCACTCTATAATGAGTCATTTGAATATCCAGACTACGACAAAAAGACCACCGGCGGTTCAATAGGATTCGGCAAAGAATTGTCAGAATATGTCGCCGGAAACATCGTCTATAATATTGAGAGTGTTGAGATCACAAATGTGGTGAGTAGAACCTCTTCACTTATCTCAGACCAGATAGGTACAAGTATTACAAGCAGCATAAGCCCTTCCATATGGAGGGACACGCGGGATAACTATATAGACACCACAACAGGTACAAGGACGGCACTATATACAACTGTTGCCGGCCTGGGAGGAGACAACTACTTTGTAAAGGGGGTCATTGATTCCGGCCGCTATTTCCCTCTCTTCTGGAATACCGTCTTCAGTCTTCGTGGCCGTTTAGGATATGCTTCAGGTTTTAATGGAAAAGAACTTCCATTATATGAAAGGTTCTATGTTGGAGGAATAAATACTGTAAGGGGCCTTTCATTCGGTGAAGCAGGCCCGAGAAACCCCAATGGAGAAAGGATCGGCGGCAACAAGGAAGTGATCTTTAATGCAGAGTTTATCTTCCCGCTTGCAAAAGAGGCCAAGTTAAATGGCGTTGCATTCTTTGATGCAGGCAGGGCCTTTGAGAATAATGAAAAGATATATATCAATGACCTCCGGCCGACCACAGGTTTAGGCGTCAGGTGGACATCTCCTTTTGGCCCTATCAGGCTTGAATGGGGATACAACATTGACCCGAAGCCTGATGAGAGCTCCAGCAAGATAGAATTTACAATGGGCGGGGTCTATTAACCTTATAAACAAAACTTTTAAATAAATCTACACGACTTTAAGGAGGATACATGAAAAGGATCATTTTGTTGTTTGTTGCATTATCATTTTTCAGCTTCAGCGCACACGCAGGAGAAATAAAGATCGGATATGTCGATTTCAAAAAAGCTGTGAGTGAATCAGACCAGGGGAAAGAGGCCTTAAGCGCTCTGGAGAAGATGGTGAACGAAAAGAAAGAGGTTATAGATGCCAAAGGAAATGAGATTAAAAAACTTGATGAAGAACTGGCCAAACAGGCCTCTGTCCTCACACCCGAAAGCCTGAAGAAAAAGCAGAGTGAGCGCGAAAAGATGATCAGAGACTACCAGAGAATGGTAAAAGACTCTGAAGAAGACCTTCAGAAAAAAGAGATTGAATACATTCAGAAGATATCAATAGAACTTAGAGATCTTCTTGAGAAGCTCGGGGATAAAGAAGGCTACACCGCTATCTTTGAAGTAGTTGAAGGCGGCATCCTTTACATGCCTAAAGGATTTGACCTGACCGATAAGGTCATCAAAAGCTTCAATGAAACAACCGCTGCTGCAAAAAAATGAAACTAAAGGAAGTGGCTGATCTGATCGGCGCTGAAATATCCGGAGACCCCGGGGTTGAGATAACCGGGGCATCCGGTATCCGTGATGCCGCTGCTGGCGACATTACTTTTCTCTCAGCAAAAAAATACGCCAATGAGATTCGTAATACCATGGCCTCCGCAGTAATACTGAAAAAAGAATTCAAAGACCTCGTTGCTAACTCACTGATAGTCGATAATCCCCAATATTCCTTTGCCATGCTCCAAAGAATTCTTTACATAAAGCCCCAAAAGGCGACAGGCATAAGCGAAAGGGCGGTCATCGGGAAGAATGTGAATTTTGGTGATGAAGTTAATATTCATCCTTTAGCTTTTATCGGGGATGATGTCTCTCTCGGATCCAGGGTCACAATATATCCCGGGGCCCACATTGGAGAAGGAGTGACGATAGGTGATGATTCAGTCATATATCCCAATGTATCTATATACGGGGAGGCAACGGTCGGCAAACGCGTAATTATACACGCAGGCGCTGTTATAGGCTCTGACGGTTTTGGATTTGTTAAAGATAAGGGCACACATCATAAGGTTCCCCAGGTCGGGGGCGTTATGATTGAAGATGATGTAGAAATTGGCGCAAATGTCACTATTGACAGGGCTGCCATGAAGAAGAGCCGCACTACTATCGGTGCCGGCACAAAGATCGATAACCTCGTGCATATCGCACATAATGTCAGGATCGGGAAGAACTGCCTGCTCATTGCACAGGCCGCGATAGCCGGTAGCGCAGAGATCGGAAACGATGTTATAATTGCTGGGCAGGCAGGAGTTGCAGACCATATCAAGATAAGCAACGGCGCTGTCATAGTTTCTCAGTCAGGCGTAACAAGGGACATTCCTGAAGCACAAGTCTTTTCAGGAAGTCCTGCCATTCCTCACAAAACCTGGCTTAGGGTTCAAAATATAATCACAAAGCTCCCGGAATATATTAAACGGCTGCAGATGCTTGAACGCAAAGTAAACAAGGAGGATCCTTCAAATGATGGATAACCGCGAAATACAGAACACTCTGCCGCACAGATTCCCTTTTCTTCTGGTGGACAGGATATTGGAACTGGAGCCGGGGGTCAAGGCTGTCGGCATAAAGAATGTGACAATAAACGAGCAGTTCTTTCAGGGGCACTTCCCTGACTTCCCGGTAATGCCGGGGGTTCTGATAGTTGAGGCGATGGCGCAGGTAGCAGGCATACTCGCTTTTAAGTCAGGCGCCAAAGAGGGCAGTTCCGTGTTTTTTATGAGCATCGAAAAAGCAAAGTTCAGAAAACCGGTTGTGCCCGGAGACCAGCTTCGTCTCGAACTAAACGTCATCCAGCATAGAGGCAATGTCTGGAAGTGCGGCGGCAAGGCATTTGTTGACGGCAAACTCGTATCAGAGGCTGAACTTACGGCAATGGTCACAGAGGATCCCAAAAATGGCTAAGACAAAAATACATAGCACATCAATAGTATCATCCACTGCCAAACTGGGTGACGGAGTGGACATAGGCCCGTTCTGCATCATAGGAAAAGGAGTAAAGATAGGAAAGAACACAAGGCTTGTGTCTCATGTCACTATCAAGGATGCCGAGATAGGGAGTGACTGTGTCATATATCCGTTCTCAGCTATAGGACTTGCACCGCAGGACACCAAATATAAGAATGAAAAAACAATGGTAAAGATAGGAAACAATAATACCATCAGGGAGAGCGTTACCATACACCGAGCCTCAGTTGACGGGAACGGACGGACTGAGATCGGCGACAATAATTTCATCATGGCTTACTCACACATCGCCCATGACTGCAAGCTGGGGAACTCTATAATAATGGCAAACACCACCACACTTGCCGGCCATGTCGAAGTAGAGGATTTTGCGGTTATCGGAGGCCTGGTTGCGGTACACCAGCATGCAAGGATCGGGGCATGCTCCATGATCGGGGGCGTCAGCGGTGTAAGCATGGATGTCCCGCCATATACTATGGCTTCAGGGAACAGGGCAAAACTTTACGGTTTAAACACAACTGGGATCAAACGCCAGGGAATTAAAGACTCATCGATCAAAGAACTGAAATCAGCTTATAAATTGCTCTTCAGAAGCAAGCTTACACTTAAAGAGGCAATTGATAAGGTCAGGAGTGATCTGAAGCAGACAAATGAGATCAAGCACCTTCTCAAGTTCATTGAACATAGCGGAAAAAGAGGCATATGCCGGTAAAGGCGCCACGCGATACTGATAATACCAAGACATTAGGCATCATAGCGGGAATGGGGCATCTCCCAAAGGTCGTGGCAGCAGAAGCCCGAAAAAAAGGTTATCGTGTGACAGGATTTGCACTACAGCCGCCTTCTGATGACTCACTCAAGGATTTTGTTGACGATTTTCACAAGGTCAATATCGGACACTTCGGCAAGCTGATCTCACTGATGAAAAAACTGTCAGTTACAGAAGCGGTAATGGCAGGTAAAGTGCCGAAGAGCCTTCTTTACAGTAACAAGATGAAGCTTATACCTGATATGAGAACTGCCAAGGTGCTCTTCTCACTGAAGGACCGCTCAGATGATACTATAATGCTTGCAATTGTCAAAGAGCTTGAAAAAGACGGAATAAGGCTCTTGAATACGACATCCTTCACTTCTGACTCTCTTGTGCCTGAAGGCATACTGACAAAGAAAAAACCGACAAAAGAGGAATCGGAAGATATAGAATTCGGATGGAAGCTTGCAAAAAAGATGGGGCAGCTCGATATAGGACAGACCGTAATTGTGAAAGACAGGGCTGTTATGGCTGTTGAGGCGATTGAAGGGACTGATGAAGCTATCATGAGAGGCGGCGCTCTCGCAGGAAAAGGGGCAGTAGTCATCAAGGTAAGCAAGCCGGATCAGGATATGCGTTTTGACGTTCCTGTAATAGGCATCGACACCCTGCTCTCCATGCAGAGTTCAAAGGCGGGAGTGCTTGCGATCGAGGCCGGCAAAACTATCATCATTGATATTGATGAATTCATAAAAGAGGCTGATAAGGCAGGAATATCAGTTATAGGAATAAAGAAGAATGATTAAAGTCGGGGTCATAGGCGTTGGTTCCATAGGAAGGCATCACGCGAGGATATATGCTGAAATGAAGAATGCAACCCTTGCCGGCATTGTTGATCATGACATTGCAAGGGCACGGGAACTTGCTTCTAAGTACAATTGCAAAGCCTATAAAGACCATATGGGGATGATGGATGAAGTGGATGCCGTAAGCATCGCTGTTCCTACGACACTCCACTATAAGGTCGCAATGGACTTTCTCAAACATGGCAAAGACATACTTGTTGAAAAACCTATAACATCCACCCTGCAGGAGGCTGATGATCTGATATCAGAAGCTGAGAGAAGGGGACTGATAATTCAGGTGGGGCATCTTGAGAGGTTTAATTCGGGGGTCTCGCTCATAAGCAGCATGGTCGAAAAGCCCAGCTTCATTGAATCCCAGCGCCTTTCACCATTTCTAGGAAGGGGCATAGATGTTGATGTAACTCTTGACTTAATGATACATGATATAGATATAATACTCAGCCTTGTAAATTCAGATATAGTCGATATCCGCGCAACCGGCGCCTCCGTACTCACGGATAATATAGATGTCGCGCATGCCTGGATAGAGTTTGAGAACGGCTGTATCGCTGAGGCTGTCACAAGCAGGATGGCTGAAGAGAAGAAGAGGCAGCTGAAGGTCTTTCAGCACGACGCATTTCTGAACCTTGATTATCAGAATCAGGAAGTCACCTGCGTAAGAAGGCACGGCGCTGAAGTTAAGAGTGAAAAGCTGAAGGCTGAGACAAAGGAGCCTTTAAAAGAAGAGCTGATCTCATTTATTGACTCTGTAATTAACAGGACAGCGCCAGTTGTATCAGGCCACGCAGGCAAAGAAGCCCTAAAGATAGCGCTGAAGGTCTCTGAACTGGTCCGTCGCGAAAACAGGAAAACTTAGGCATCGTAATCATATGACAAACAATAAACCGACAATACCTATGCTCGACCTTAAGATCCAGTACAATTCACTTCGAACTGAGATCGAAAAAGCCATTCACGAAATATCAGAAAGCGGTATCTTTATTCTTGGCCCGAATGTAGCTGCCTTTGAAAAAGAGGTCGCGGCATATCATGGCGTCAAATACGCTGTCGGAGTCGCATCCGGAACAGACGCGCTCCACCTCGCGCTCAAAGCAACAGGCATCAAGACCGGTGATGAAGTTATCACAACCCCTTTCACATTTATAGCCGCTGCCGAAGCGATAACCTATGACGGCGGTGTCCCTGTATTTGTTGATATCGACAGAGAGACCTTCAACATAGATCCGGTAAAGATAGAAGAGAAGATAACTCCAAGGACAAAGGCCATAGTTCCTGTGCACCTGTTCGGGTCGCCTGCCAATATGGATGAGATCATGGCGATAGCAAAGAAACACAATCTCAGGGTCATTGAAGACTGCGCGCAGGCGTTCGGCGCGAAATATAAGGGCAAGGCCACAGGAAGCATCGGAGATGCAGGCTGTTTCAGTTTTTATCCAAGCAAAAACCTTGGAGCCTATGGAGACGGCGGCATCATTGTGACCGATGACCAGGATATATATGATACTGTTAAACTGCTGCGCAACCACGGGAGCGCTGTAGTATATCACCACAAGTTTGTCGGCTATAACAGCAGGCTTGATGAGTTTCAGGCAGCGATACTCAGGATAAAACTTAAACATATAGATGTCTATAATCAGAAGAGGCGTGATATCGCAAAAACATACTCGTCGCTGCTATCCGGCTCTGTAAAGTGCCCCTCCGTACCGTCAGAGACAACACATGTTTACCATCAATACACCATAAGGTCAAAAAAACGGGACTTTATAAAAAAAGTGCTTGCTGATAATGCAGCCTCATCCGTAGTCTATTATCCCATCCCGCTCCACCTGCAGGAGGCATTCGGCTACCTCGGCCATAAGCCGGGTGATTTCCCTGAAAGTGAAGCTGCTGCGAATGAAGTTCTATCTCTCCCTATTTATCCTGAAATGGAACAGGACAAGGCAGAGTATATATCTAAAATCATCTTGAGTTGTCTTTGACCGGTTTGCAATTCAAAAACAGATAGTTTAAGTTATAAAAAAACAAGTTGTCTACAGGTCTATATGAGCGACATAAAGAGACACATAAGGGCCGGCTTTACAGATACCTTTACCCGCATGTTTTCTATCCTTACCATAATCTTCGGCCTTCTTTTGTTTTTCAAAGTGATGGATCCGGTATTTGAGGGCAGTGAAAACTTTGATCTATTCCTTCTTCTTCTCGGGTTGCATGGGGTAATAACAAACCCCTATGATGCAGGAAGCGTCAGAAAGCTTCTATGTAATATCAGCTTATTGGCCGCGTTTATATTGATAATATATTCAGTCGTTCTGTTATTTAAGAAATTTGGCATGATAGGCACCATGTCTTAACACACCGCCTGTTTGCTAATAACTGCTTTTCTTATTCCTGCCTTGCCATTGATTAAACCTCGAAAGAATGATATTTTACTTGATGTCAAAAAAAATCATGATCAGCGCAGGTGAGGCGTCAGGTGAACTCTACGGCGCGCTTCTGAGCAGAGAGGTGAAGGCAAGATGGCCTGAAGCTGAGATATTCGGTATCGGCGGCGCAAAAATGGAAGGTGAGGGAGTGAAGCTTATCGCAAAGATCACAAACGTGATAGGCTTCTCAGAAGCTGTCAAACATCTTGGAAAGATAAGAAAGATATTCAAACAGGCAAAGGATGCGCTGACTGACAGAAAGCCTGATATCCTGGTGCTTATAGATTATCCTGATTTCAACCTGGCACTGGCAAAGAAGGCAAAGTCAGCAGGCATACCTGTGCTTTATTATGTCAGCCCTCAGGTCTGGGCATGGCGCGCGGGACGGGTCAAAAAAATAGCCTCACTTGCAGACAAGATAGCTGTGCTCTTCCCTTTTGAGGTTGACCACTATAAGGGTTCAGGCCTCCCCTGCGAATTTGTAGGGCATCCCATCTCAGAGACAATTAATATAAAAGGGACAGATGAAGAAATAAAGAGCTCCCTTGGGCTCAATCCTTACAAACCGGTTATCACGCTCCTGCCCGGGAGCAGGCCTGATGAGATCAACAGGCACATGCCGGTAATAAATGAAGTCGCTGAAATGCTGCACAATGAACTTCCGGACTTCCAGATAATCATCCCTTTGGCAGCGGGGTCAGAATTGCCGGAAAGCGTAAAAGGTTATATCACAGTCCTTAGAAACCAAACCAGGGAAGCTGTCGCCTGCTCAGATGTCTCACTTGTAGCTTCAGGGACCGCGACCCTTGAGACAGCCCTTCTTGGAACACCCATGGTTGTATTCTATATAGTATCGCCTCTGACATACATCCTTGCAAAACTGCTTGTTAAGGTCAAGTACGCATCACTCGTCAACATACTTTCCGGAAAAGAAGTGGTCAGAGAGATGATCCAGAAAGATGCTACCCCTGACAATATATTCAGAGAGATAAAGAGGATCATTGAAGATAAGCCGTATAAAGATGAAATAATTTCTAATTTAAAAAAGGTCAGGGATGTCATGACAGGTAAAAAACCCTCAAGCAGGGTGGCTGCCATGGCAGGTGAGATAGCTGGATGGAAGAGTACAAGCGCGTATTAAAATATCTAAAGCCTTACTGGTGGATAATACTTGTTGCCACGGTATTCAGCTTATGCGTATCCGGCATTACCGGGGCTATGGCGTGGTACATAAAACCTCTGGTAGACGGTATCAAAACTGATAAAAACGTTCTCAAGATATATCCTTTTCTATACATATTCTTCATCTTCAGTAAGGGGGTCTTCTCTTTTGCCCACTCATTGCTTATGCGGATCGTAGGGATAAAGATTGTAAGAGACGTAAGGGTAGAGCTCTTTAACAAACTGATCCAGCTTCCAATGAGCTTCTTCGTGAAAAAACCTTCCGGCGAGCTTATCTCAAGGGTGATCAATGACTCCGGTGCCCTCGAAGGAGTTCTGGGCTACTCTATAAAGGACATAGTCGTTGAAGGCGTCACATTCATCTTTCTGATGGTTATCGCTTTGGTAAGGCGGTGGGACCTGACATTAATGGCGCTTATCGTTCTGCCCTTTTCATTCTACATCATTGATAAATTCGGCAAGAAGATGAAGAAGATATCCCATAAGATACAGGAAGAGATATCAGAACTTCTCACCAGGCTGACCGAAAGTATAACCGGCATTAAAATGATAAAAGCGTTCATGAGAGAGAAGTTCCATGAAGACAAATTTAATGACGCAAACAGCGGTTACTACAGAATATCGATCAAAGCCGCCCGAACTACGGAATATTCCAAGCTCCTGCATGAGATAATAATGGGTATCGGCCTGACCGGAATAATGTTCTACGGCTTCTACCTCGTATACTACGAAAAAATGACGTTCGGTGATTTTTTCTCTGTATTTACTGCAATAGGCCTGATGATGACACCGATCAAGAGGATCGGCGCAGCAAATAATAATCTCCAGAGCGCGCGCGCGGCTGCCGAAAGAATATTCTATATGCTTGACCAGGCGCCTGAAAAAGACGGGACTATCAACATCCCTGCGATAAAGAACGACCTCGTATTTCATAACGTGAGCTTTGTATATCCAGGGACAAAAAAGAAGGTGCTTTCCGGTATCGACTTCCATGTTAAGAAAGGTGAGCTCATAGCGATAGTAGGCAAAAGCGGCGCCGGCAAGACCACGCTCGCAGATATGCTTCCGAGGTTCTACAGGCCTACAGAAGGAAGTATAACCATTGACGGCGTAGATATTAATGATGCCACTTTCAGGTCTCTCCGGGAAAATATCGCCATAGTCAGCCAGGATATAATCCTCTTTAATGAGACGCTGAAAGATAACATAAAGATGGGCAAGCTTGATGCTTCAGATGAAGAAGTCGTAGAAGCGGCAAAGGCTGCCTATGCGCATGATTTCATAATGGATATGCCTGAAGGCTATGATACCGTCATAGGTGAAAGGGGGGTCAGGCTCTCAGGAGGGCAGAAACAGAGGATATCGATAGCAAGGGCATTGCTGAAGAACCCTCCTATACTTGTGCTTGATGAGGCTACATCTTCCCTTGACACAACATCTGAAATGATCGTGCAGAAGGCGCTTGATAATCTTATGACTAACAGGACGACCTTTGTCATCGCGCACAGGCTCTCGACAGTAAGAAAGGCTGACAGGATAATTGTGATCGACCAGGCAAAGATAGCTGAATCAGGAACACATGAAGAACTGCTTGAGAAAGGCGGCATGTATAAATCCCTATATCAGTCGCAATTTGAAAAAGATGCTTCTGCTCTATAACATTCTATCCTCTGTTATTCTTTTTTTTTACCTCCCGCTTCTTTTATTGAAAAAAGGCCCTGAGGATAAAAGTGCCTTCATACGCGAACGGCTCGGCATATCAAACTATGCTCACACCGATATATGGGTTCATGCCGTATCCGTGGGCGAAACTATCGCATGCATGCCTTTTTTGAAGAAATTAAAAAAAGATTTTCCCGGCAGAAAAATAACCTTCTCAACCACCACATACACCGGGCAGAAGATAGCCAAAGAGAAGTTCCCCGAGGCTGACAGGATAATGTATATACCCTGGGATTCCGGCCTCTGTATCAGCAGGGCGATAGGATCCATAAGGCCGAAGCTCTTCATAACGATAGAGACAGAGATATGGCCTCTGATGATTAGCAGGCTGAAGAGGTCAGGCACTAAAATAATACTCCTGAACGGCCGTATCTCTCCCCGCTCCTTTAATGGCTATAAGCGTGCATCCTTCTTCATGAAGAAGGTACTGTCTGACATGGATCATCTCCTGATGCAAAGCAAAGGCGATGCTGAACGTATACTGTCTATAGGCGCTGATCCCGGAAAGGCCGGTGTCATGGGCAACTTCAAGTTCGATCTTCATTTTGGCGACATAACAGCCGCAGGATGGATCAATGATATCAACGGCCGTATCTTTCTTGCCGGAAGCACGCACAAGGGAGAGGATGAGATCATACTTGATGCCTTTATCACACTTCTTGATGCCTTCCCTGATCTTAAGCTCGTGATCGCGCCGAGACATCCCGAACGGTTTAATGATGTTGAAGCCCTTATTAATGCGCGCGGCCTCAGCTATATAAAGCGTTCGGACATCAACTCTTCAAGCCATACCAAATTATTTTCCGTGATACTATTAGATACGGTCGGCGAACTGCCCATAGCATTTTCAAGATCAGCAGTAACATTCATAGGCGGAAGCCTGCTGCCTTATGGCGGCCATAATATACTGGAGCCGGCATACTGGAGCAACCCCATCATCTTCGGCCCTCATATGGAGAATTTCCCGTTTCACAGGGATTTTTTGGATTCTTCAGCAGCTATCCTCGTAATGAATTCATCGGATATAGTAAAGAATGTGACAGAGCTTCTTAACAATCCTGACATAGCTGCTGCAATGGGAAGCAGAGCCAAAGCTATCGTGGATGAAAATACCGGAGCAGTTGAGAAGGCTATCGAACTTGTAAGGAGATACCTTGGGGCCGCTTAGCGCAATATACAGGGTAATCCTATCCGGCAGAAGTTTCTATTACACTCATATACACAAGCCCGGCAGGCTTCCGTCCAAAGTAATAAGTATCGGCAACATCACCCTCGGCGGAACCGGAAAGACTCCTGCGGTGATAGCTGTAGCCGAACACGCAAAAGCGCTCGGCCTTAGCCCTTGCATCCTCACACGGGGATATAAAGGGAAAGTAAAAGGGCCGTGCTTTGTGAGCAAACGCAACCGTATCCTGCTTAATGCAGAGGAAGCCGGCGATGAAGCCTTTCTCATGGCAGAAAAGTTAAGCGGCATTCCGGTGGTCATAGGTAAAGACAGATACCTTGCCGGAAGATTCGCGTTGAATAAACACAATAATAAGAGGGAAGAAGCAGAATGCTGCAACCTCTTCATCCTTGACGACGGCTTTCAGCATATCGCGCTTCACAGAGATGTTGATGTGCTTCTCATAGACGCGACAAACCCTTTCAGTAACGAGAGGCTCTTCCCAGAGGGAAGATTGAGAGAACCGCTTAAGGCTATCAGCAGGGCTCACATTATAGTGCTCACAAAATCGGACACAGCTGAAAAAGCATCTATAGATTACGCAATGAGAATTATCAAAAGACACAATCCAAACGCTCTTATCTATACCGCAAGCCACAAACCAACATCCCTTGTTAACATTTCAGGCGATGCAGAGGACATTGAGACTCTCCAAAATAAAAAGGTTTATGTATTCACCGGCATAGCCAATCCCTCATATTTCAAATCTATTCTTACATCAAAAGGCGCCACGGTAGCCCGGTTCAAAAAGTTCAGAGACCACCACAAATACAGCCAGCGCGAGATAGATAAGATAATAAGAAGCGCCGACGGGATGGAGATAATCACTACCGAGAAGGACCTAGTCAAATTAAAGGGCATGAAGAACACCGAAGACATCCGCGCATTAAAGATCGAGTTTTTAATAGATGAAGAGTTTTATACAAAGCTGTTTGAGAAAGTTCAGGCTTCCGAAAATAAATAAAAGTCATGCTAAAAACCATCAACATAAACACAACTTCAAGATGCGAGTTTATTGACATCACTGAGAAAGTAAAAGATGCCCTATCTGAGTCAGGGATAAAGAGCGGCGTATGTTATGTCTATGTCCCGCACACAACTGCGGGAGTTATGATAAATGAGGGCGCTGACCCTTCGGTGCAGAGAGATATTGAGAAGACATTTTCAAGACTGATCCCTCATCAGGGCGACTACAGGCATGATGAAGGCAACTCCGACGCCCATATCAAATCAGTAATCACAGGCGCGTCTCAATCCGTGATCATTGATAATGGCAAGCTTGTTTTGGGCACATGGCAGTCTATCTTCTTCTGCGAGTTTGACGGGCCGAGAAATAGAAAGGTGCTGGTAAAGACAACTTCAGGATGACACTTTACTGTCTGTAACAATATAGGCTTCAACCCTGTTCTTTCCATTCTTTTTTGCAAGATACATCGCTGTGTCAGCAAACTTTACTATATCTTCATCATCATCTAAATCTTTAAGCTGGCCGGAAGTTAAGCTGGTCACGCCAAGGCTTATGGTAACCTTAATCTCCTTTTCGCTGCCGACATCTATTCTCAGGTCCTCTATCGCTTTTCTCATCCTCTCTGCAAATATTCGAATACCTTCAGGATCAAGTTCAGGAGACAGGATTACTATCTCTTCTCCGCCGTAACGCGCCAATATATCTACCTCACGGCAATTATTCCTTATCGTCTCTGCAACTTCTTTGAGTACAATATCACCGGCATAGTGCCCGAAATTGTCATTAATACTCTTGAATTCGTCTATGTCTATCATGATACATCCGAGCGGCCGTTTAAACCTTACAGCCCTCCTTATCTCATCCCCCAGATGCTGAAACAGATATCTCCTGTTATAGAGCCTGGTCAATTCGTCGGTAATTGCCATCTCCCTTATTTTGCTTTGAGCAAGACTGTTCTTCTTCATAAGCTCATAGACAAGAAACCGGATGATGCCGAGAAGAATGGCGGATATGAGAAGGCCGAGCGCAATGATAATGTAGTTGTTATATCTGAGCATCTTCTCGGTGTCATCTATATTATAGAGGACGCTGATGCCGCCCCTAACATCGCCGAATTTATAGCCCTGGTCAGAATGGCACTCAAGGCAGCTCTCCTCAACATAGAGCGGCGCCATGTACCTGTAATAGTGTTTACCGTCAATAACTTCCTTTTTGTATACCTCATCCAGTCCATTAGAAAATAGCGTTAACGCCTCCTTCTCAAACTCATTAGGTTTATTCTCCGGGTTCAGAGGGATCAGGCTTGTTATATGGAAGGTAGCCATCCCGTATTTGGCGGATATTTCTGATATCTCTCTCGTCATGAGAGCAGGATTTTTTTTGGTGAAGACCTTTCCGTCAGTAGTCGTTATATCAGGGTTCTGAAGATAAGGGTTTGACATAACACCCTCTTTCTTCTCAACATAGACTCCGCCGTAACCGGCGTTCCACCTTCTTGTAAGAAGGATATTGTTAAAAGTGGTTCTCGAGCTCGCCTTGAGTTCCTCATCAATAAGTTCATTGTTCCTTATATAAAGCCCGGTGAAGATGCCGGATATTATCAGGATAATTACAATGGTTATATTTATCAGGAATACCCTGTAAGCCTTATCTGAAAATGATTTTTTATCCTTATTATTTTCTTCCATTATTTATATTTTACAAGCTTTTATTTTATTTAACATAGTGATCGGATATTATCTTCCATATAACAGGCAAAATCTTTATAATAGAACAATCAGACTTCAGGAGGATCAATTGAGCAATAAAGTGGATATATGCGCTGTATGCGCATGGAGGGCGGACTGCAATAAAAAGTTTTCCATCAGCGGGAAAGATTTCAGGTGTGCTGATTTCAGCAGGGATATATCTATAAAGGAAGCCCCGTCTGAAGATCAGGAAAACGATTCAGATTCAAAATAAGCAACAGCCTATTCAAAAGATTCAGATGGTTCGGATTCGGCCTGCGCCTCTACAGTTACCTTTTCACCTTCATCATCTGAAGCAACTGGCATAGATTCTGACTCATCAGCCTCAATGCCTTCCTCGCTTTCGTGTGAAAAACCTGAACCTTCATCCGGGTCTTCGTGGAAAGGCAGCATCAATCCCTCTGTATCCTCAAAATCCTTGAGCATAGGAAGTTCAGACAGATCCTTAAGACCGAAATACTGGAGGAACTCTTTGGTGGTAGCATACATGAGGGGCCTGCCAGGCACCTCTTTTCTGCCGAGTATCTTGACAAGCCTCCTCTCAAGAAGGGTCTTTATCACACCATCGGAATTCACTCCTCTGACAGCCTCTATCTCAGACTTTATGATGGGTTGCTTATATGCGATTATGGAAAGCGTTTCCAGCGACTGCTGCGAGAGTTTTGTCGGTATGGCAGTGGCGATAAGTTTTTTGACCCAGGGAGCTGAAGCAGGATTCGTCACCATCTGGACGCCTTCAGCCACCTCAACAATAAGGAGGCCGGAGTTTCTTAAAGAATATTCACTGATAAGCTCTCTGACAACCCCTTCAATCTCTTCTTTGTTTATATCAAGAATCTTTTTGAGGGTTTCAATCGTAAGGGGCTCACCTGCTATAAACAGAAGCGACTCAAGAACCGATTTAATCTCTTTATCATCCATAAGCTGACTAAGATGCCCTTTTCAGATGCCTTCCGAGCGGATGATCTTTAAGGACATGCGAATCCTCGCCATTGGTTAACACCTCAAATATATTATTAAGCGAGTCCTCTTTGAATTTATAGATGTCAGCAACGGGTATCTCATTAGGGAAACGATTGTTAATAAACTTTGACACATGTTTGCAATTTGGGAATCTCGAAATAAAAAGAAAACCCTTGAATATCTTTTTGTTGGTCTTGAATGAGAACAATACCCTTTCAAGCATCTCCTCGAGAACAGGGTCATGCATCTTCTGAATGCCCTCATCAAGGTGCTTTAATTTTCTCCTGTACTTCTTATCTACCAGGCTCTCCGCCTTTATTTCAATTATTGAGTGGCTGAATGGGATCCTGGACCTTTCCAAATTGTGAACAAAGGTGTCTGCAGAAAGATGTGAGAGATAGCCGTAAGCAAAGGCCTTCTGCCTGTCTGTTTCTGACTCCTCAAGCAGCCTCCACCCTATATCCCAGCTGTGTGTGTTCTTGTCCTCTTCCTGATATTTCCTGCCGACAATGACATCAGCACTCAGGTTTCCATATAGAAAATCCTTTGCGTATCTTTTTATGATGGAATAGACCCCGGCAGGTATAATGGCAGCACCAGCGTCAAGAACCTGATGCCCCAGATACAGGTGCGTAAGCGGCCCCCATGCGTGTGCGAATGAAGGGACAAGAATTATGGACAAAAATAGAATTAAGATAACCATATATCTATAGTTTAAGTCATATTCTTATAAAAAAGCTATAGGGATACAAGCTGCAACTATGATAAATAAGCTCTGCAATATTGACAGAGAACGGTTTTTGATATACATTGTTATATAATCTTTGCTCAACTACTTAATTAGCCTGTTTTTTTATATAAATTAGGCGGTTCAGATATAATTTTATTATAAACAATAGGAGACACTTCAAAATGAAAGCAAAAAACAAAGACAATTCAGCTGTTAAATTGATCATAAAGAAGAAGAAACAGGTTAAGCCTTTGAAAGAACCCTCAACCGGCGGCATTAAAAAACAGTATCTGAAGTCCAAGTCAGAATGCAGGGTTACATTCAGGCTGCCGAAAGATGCGGCGCAGGAAGCCCAAACAGCCTCAATCGTCGGAGATTTCAATAACTGGGATAAACATATATCACCCATGAAACAACTAAAGAACGGGGATTTTACAATAACTCTCTCATTGGCATGTAATAAAGAATACAGATTCAGGTATTTGATCAACAATAGCCGATGGGAGAATGACTGGAATGCGGACAAATATATACCAAATCCCCATGGCTGTGATGATTCAGTAGTTGTAGTTTAGAAACGCTGAATTATGATATACGACAATATACATAATTTTAATAAATACCAGTGTGTTCACAACCATTTCATCGATATAATAAAATTCCTGGATGCTGAACCGATTTCGGATCGTCCTGATGGAAGATATGAAATTAATCATCAGGGATCTTATGTAACAATTGAATCCTACCAAACAAAAGATGCCCCAGATTGCTTTATTGAATGCCATAGGAAATACATAGATGTCCAGATTATGATTGATGGTGTTGAAGGCATGGGCGTCTGCCGCAAGTCTGAATGTGATGAGTCATCACCATATGACGAAGAGAAAGATCTGCAGAAATTAAATGGAGAAGCAGATATGCTTACTTTCAGAGCGGGAAGTTTCATGGTGTTTTATCCAGACGACGCGCATATGCCCAAGGTTAAATATGGAGAGTTATTAGGGATGGTGAAGAAGGCTGTCTTTAAAGTTCCATTAAAGGAGGCAACACATGATCAAGGAATTTAAGGAATTTGCAATGAGGGGCAATGTGGTGGATATGGCTGTCGGTATAATCATAGGAGGGGCGTTCGGCACAATCGTCAAGTCTCTTGTTTCAGATGTCATTATGCCGCCAATCGGACTTCTGCTCGGCGGGGTTGATTTTTCAAACCTCTTTTTAGTTTTAAAGCCGGGAACAATGCCAGGGCCCTTTGCTTCTATCACCGATGCCCAGGCAGCAGGAGCAGTAACGCTTAACTATGGGGTATTCATAAACTCCATAATCAGCTTTCTTATCGTAGCATTTGCCGTATTCCTTCTGATCAAGAGTTTAAATAACCTGAAAAAAGAAGAAGCTGCCGCTCCTGCATCTCCTCCGCCTCCGTCAAATGAGGAAATCCTTCTCTCTGAGATAAGAGATATACTCAAGCAGAAATAGATTGTTACAGCAATACGTTAAATAAAAAGATGGCGGGGCAATCGCCCCGCCATCTTCTGCTAATCCAGCAAATTACACTCTCACAACTTTTCGATTTTATTGCAGCAACCTTATTTTGCCGGTGGTGCCATTGCTGCAATAGCATCGTTAATTATCTTGATGCCTTTCTGTGATTCATCAACAGATTTTGTCAGTGCTTCTCTTGCCATTTCAGGATTATGGAAACCGTCGGAATTCTCAGCCGTCCAATATTCCCAGAGTATATGTGCCCTCAGATGCTGATCCTGTGCCTGTTTGATAATTTCAGCATCAAGCCCGGCCTTCTTTCCTTCAACGATCTTGTCAATCAGGTTGGATAACCAGAACTCCGCCTTTCTCATCTTTCCTCTAATATGAGCCTTAATAGAGTCAATGGTGTATTTCGCCTGCTCTTCAGTCCATTTCGGGTGGCACTTGAGGCATGCCTCCTTAATCTGAATACTCGGCGTCACCGCAAAATGTGACGTATATTCCTTGCCTGTCTTCTTGTCCTTCATCTTCGGCATATGGCAGCTGTCGCAGCCCGCGCCGGCCTTAGCATGTTTTGAATTGTAGTACGACTCTGCCTCAGGATGCTGCGCCTTCCAGAGCAGTCCTCCTGTCAGGGCATGTTTAAAATCGAGGAAACTTACTTTGTTCACGTAATGATCATAGAGGCCAAATACATCCTTGTACGGGAAGTGGTTTGTCCTCCTGTCAGCCATTGTAACGGAAGGTTTTGATATATCGGAATTCTTTGGATCATATCCCGGATTGCAGTTATACTCAACATGGCACTGCCCGCACTGCAGCCTTGTGTCATATTTATCAAGCATGGCGATCTTTCTTGTGAAACCCCTGAGTCCCATGTCAATGACCTTTATCCCTGTCCTGTTGGGATCCTTGTGCCAGAGCGTATCTCCGTCCGGCTTGGTCAGGGCATCGATCAGGCCGTCTCTGACGATCCTCGGTTTTGCCGCATGAGGGTCATGGCAGTAGAAACAGTTAAGCCCGTGCTGCAGGTCTTTTGCAACCTCAATGACCTTGGAAGTCCTTGACCATTCCGCGCCGTCAACAGGGTCTCCCATATACGCCCATTTGAGTATCTGATCCTGCGATTTGCACTGCAGGCACACGGAATTTGCCGCCGGTGCGCTTTGAGGAATAAAGGCTTTGTGATCGGCGACATCGGGATATTTGTCTTCCAGAACATCCCATACCCTGCCGCTTTCAAGAATATACTCCCATCCGTTCTTCCCCTGGAACCTTCCTCCATAAGACCTGTCAACAACGAGATGGTCGATGAGCATCTTGTTGTGGCTCCTTGTGAGATTATGCTCCTTTGTAAAGCCGTGCCCCATCATGAGCTTGTCCCAAAACGGATTCGGCGACCTGTTCGTAAGCTGTGATTTCTCGTCACGAGCAGGCCTGTGGTACGCTGTCTTCATGAAAGAGTCATATTGTTCTTTATGGCACTGTCCGCATGCTTCCCACGATGTGTCTGTGACCGGCCTTGTGTCAGGCGTCTGAACCTCAGCCTTCAGATGTTTCTCAAGCCCCTTGTGACAGTTTGCGCAATTCACCTTCGCATGCATGCCCATTGTGTGAAGTTCCTTGATCTGGTCATGGCATTCATAGCATGTCTCGACTTTTACATTCTTTTCTTTTTGCGCTGTCTTTCCGGCAGGCGTTTCATATTGGGCGTCAACGTTTGCATAATAGATGCCGATCGTCATGACAAGCACTAAAACTGCTGTAAGCATTAAATATATCTTTTTACTCATACCTCGTTCCTCCTTTCTTTTAAATGAAAAGTTCTTCTTGAAATATATGTACATTTCTTTCACATAACTTAACCTCCTCTATCCCATTCTTCTGAATCATTTCTCTTGATCTCATTTTAATATGATTATCTGTAAATATGATGTTAATCCATGTAAAGAAATTGTTAATTTTTTTTACAACTGATTGGCCTATAGAAACATCATCTCATACATTTTCTTAATGTCAAGACTCATTTGGCCCTTTATGAAACAGTACTGGTTTGATTAGTTTTCTCACTGCTGAAAGTAACAGATGGGCTGAGAACTGCAGAGGCAACGCATTGAAAAATATAAATTTAGGAAGGATTAATCCATGAACCTGTAACCTGCTCCGAGGACTGTGATGATAAATTCGGGATTTGACAGGTCTTTCTCTATCTTCTGCCTTAAGTGCTGGATATGAACGTCTATCACCCTGCTCCATGAGTATATCTGCGTATCTTTCCAGACGCTTTTTCTCAATGTCTCACGGCTCAGCACCTCGCCGCGATGGTTTATGAAAAAACAGAGCAGCTTGTATTCCTTTGGTGTAAGTTCGATCTTTTCGCCTGCAATAGTAACGATCTGCTTTCTGAAGTCAACCTTAAGTCCACCTATGACAACCTGCTCTTCTGAAGGGGGCGCAGCCCTTCTCAGGCAGGCCTTGATCCTTGCCAGAAGTTCAAGCGTCTCAAACGGCTTGACCATATAATCATCCGCGCCGCTTTCAAGTCCCATGACCTTATCAGAGACCTTGTCTCTCGCCGTAAGCATAATTATGGGGATCTTCGGCGATTCCTTTCTCAACTGACGGCATATCTCAACCCCGTCACCGTCAGGAAGCATGACATCAAGTATCATGAGGTCAGGCTGAACCGCTGATAATATATCACGCGCCTTTGCCCACGTATCAGCGGTATCAACTTCATAACCATGAAGCTGAAGGTTAGCTTTAAGCACCTTCAGTATATCCGCGTCATCATCAACCGCAAGTATCCTGTCAGCCATCAATCACGCTCCCTTCTGTGCGGGATACTGAAATAAAATGTACTCCCTGCGGTATCTTCATTATTGAACACGCCTATCTTCCCTTTATGAGCTTCTATTATACCCTTACATATGGCAAGGCCAAGCCCTGTCCCGCCTTTTCCTCTCTTAGTATAATATTTATCAAATATCCTCTCTTTTTCATCTTCAGCTATTCCTCTCCCGTTATCCTTTATATAAATAGTAACCGGCTCATCAGTCCCGGAAACAGTGATCTCAATCCCGGAGTTTTCAGGGCTTACACTTAAGGCATTTGAGATAAGGTTGATAAAGACCTGTCTTATCATGTCCTCATCAGCAGTGATCACAACATCCGGTGGCGCGGCCACTTTAAAGGCAACCCCTTTCTTGCCGGCTATCGCATGGAAACCTGTAATGACATCCTTTATAAGTAACCCTAAACTGACATCACTGAAATGCATCTCAATAACCCCTGATTCAATACGCTCAAGGTCAAGGGTGTCATTTACCATCCTTATGAGCCTATCCGCATTATTTCTTATTACATCAAAGAAATCCGTTATGTCGTCAAGATCAGCATCCGGCATTGAACTCATAGACAGTTTTGATGACAGATAATCCATAGCACCTTTTATAGACGTTAAGGGCGTTCTCAGTTCATGCGACACCTCTGCTATAAAGTCGGATTTCTTTTTGTTCAGCTCCGTCAGCCTGGCGTTTGCCTGCTCAAGGCTTTTTGTGGCTACCCTTACCTTCTCCTCAAGGCCTGAATGATATTCAGATAGCGACCGGGACATCTCAACAAAAGACCTGCTCAGCACCTCCAGCTCGTCCCCTGTCCTGATAACAGATGTTTCCGGGCTTCTTCCGCTTGAGAACTCCCTCATGGATCTGTTCAGTTCATTCACAGGCCTCAGCACCAGTTCCTTCATCATTATGTAGAGCACCAGCATTAATATCCCGATAGTCGCGATACTGGATGCTATCATACCTCTCCTCTCCAGGGTGATCATGGATATAGCATGATCCATAGGCAAGGCTATGCTTATAGCACCTCTCACATCCCCGGCCTTGTAACCCTGATGGCTGTGGCATTTCAGGCACTCCTCACTAATATAAAGCGGTGCGATATATCTGTAAAAATATGACGGGCCTATCTTTTCCACTTTGAAAGCTTCCTTATAACCGCGCTCTTCAAAATCCTGAAGCGCCGCCTTCTCGAAATCATCTGGGGCATTCTCAGGGTTTATGAGTTTCAGGCTGGTTATATTGAACCAGTAAGTGCCTTCTTCCTTGGCGTATTCTGATAGTTCTTTGGTGACCATCGCAGGACTCTTCTTGACATATTTTCTGCCCTTGATATCTGTTATCTCAGGTTCTGAAAGAAAAGGGCTGAGGCCTTTAGACGGTGCCGCTACAAAAACACCACCGTGGCTGGCGATCCATTTTCTTGTTATAACGATCTGGGTGAATAACACTTTTGCCTGCACATCAAGCTGTTTATACACAAGCGCTTCATGCTCTTTGGATATTAAATACAGGGATACGCCCATGGCCATGACCAAAGCCGCCGCTGTGGCGATGATAAATTTCAGGCTGAGGCTGATCCTTAACGCCCTGAACTCTTTAAGAAGGTAATTAAGTTTTTGCATTGTATTATGAAATAGTATGACGCCTGTTCTCAGTAGTCAATTATAAGAGGAGGTATCAATTAAAGAAAGTATTAATCTTTGTGGAATTCGTTCTGCGCGGAAGATACGCCGTTAAGAAGCACCGACTTAACAGCGCTTACAGCTTTATCAATGGTCTCAGTCAGCATCTTTACTTCGCTTTTGGGGAACGGCCTGAGGACATACTCTTCTGTCGGAACCCTGGCCGGGCGTCCTATTCCTATCCTTAACCTGAGGAAATCTTTTGAACCCAATGAATCAATTATAGACCCGATACCTTTGTGCCCGCCTGAAGATCCGTCCTGCTTTATCCTGACAATACCTTTCTCAAGGTCAAGGTCATCATGCACAACAATTACATTATCTATCTCTTCAAACCTGGCAAGAGCGCCCATTACAGCCCTGCCGCTTCTGTTCATAAAAGTAAGAGGCTTTATCAGGAGCGTCTCCTTCCCCTCGATAAAGCCTCTTCCATAAAGATAAGCCTCTGTCTTGTATTTTAATTTTATAGATGACCCGGCCGCCAAGGCATCTACAACCATAAAGCCTATGTTGTGCCTTGTCTCCTCATACTCCTGTCCCGGGTTCCCCAGGCCGACAACCAGCCACATAATAATTATTACTTTTTAGTTTCCTTTGATTCTCCCTCTGCTGCCTTGCCTTTGGCTTTCAGCACTTCAGGCTCTTTAACCTCTCCTTCAGCAGGTGCGGCTGCAGCCTCCATCTTTGGCGAGCTGACAACAAGGATAACTTGTCCAGGGTCAGAAATTATCTTTATCCCTTCCATAGGGATCAAATCGCTTACATGGAGAGAATGCCCTATTTCTATAAACTCCGCGTCAACCTCAATACCATGCGGTATATTGGTAGGAAGACACTCGATCTCAACCTCTCTCATCTGCAGTTCAAGAATACCTCCCTCTTTAATACCCTTGGGTTCCCTGGTAATAATGATAGCAACAGATAGCTTGAGCTTATCCTTGAGCGATATCTCAATAAAGTCAACATGCAGCAGGATGCTGTCTATCGGGTCAACCTGGTACTCCTTTATGAGCACGGGATGCTCTGTGGACTTCGCCTTATCCCTGTTAAGCTCAAGAGTTATAAGAGCGTGTTCGGCAATCCCTGCTTTTAAAAGACTGACCATCTCTTTTCTATTCAGCTTTATCGGGATCGACTTGCCGGCACCATATACAACCGCCGGCAGCTGTCCTGCCCTGCGCAGACTCCTGGCAGCGCCCTTGCCCTTCTCTGTTCTTTCATCTGCCTTTAATAAAATCTTCTCCATTTTTTTGAACCTCCGTTAAACGATGAGCAGCTTAATATGCTGATCGCTCATTAATATATTTTTTATTGAAACAGTGAACTGACCGACGATTCCTCGTGTATCCTCTTTATCGCTTCTCCAAGCAAAGGCGCAACAGAAAGAACGGTCAGTTTACTGCATTTCTCAACTTTACACTCCATAGGTATTGTATTGGTAACAACGACCTCCTCAAGGACCGAATCATTAATCCTGTCCAGGGCGGGGCCGGATAATACCGCATGCGCGCAAGCCGCAATAACACATTTAGCGCCGTTTGCCTTTATCGCTAATGCCGCCTGTGTGATAGTTCCGGCTGTGTCTATCATATCATCAAAAAGAATTGCATTCATTCCTGCCACATCACCTATGACATTCATAACTTCAGAAACATTTGCCTTTTCACGCCGCTTATCAATGATAGCCAGTGAGGCGTTAAGCCTTTTGGCAAATGACCTTGCGCGTTCAACACCGCCAGCATCAGGAGAAACAACAACCGTATTGCTGGAGTATTTCTCAATCAGGTATTTGGAAAGAACAGGTGAAGCATAGAGATGGTCAACCGGGATACTGAAGAAACCCTGTATCTGCCCCGCGTGCAGGTCTATCGTAAGCACCCTGTCCACACCTATCGATGTCAGCAGGTCAGCTACCACCCTTGCTGAGATAGGCACCCTCGGCTGGGCCTTTCTGTCCTGTCTCGCGTAGCCGTAATAAGGGATGACAGCGGTTATCTTCTTTGCCGAAGCCCTCTTCAGCGCGTCGATCATCAGAAGCAGCTCCATAATATTATGATTGACAGGCATACATGTAGGCTGGACGACAAAAACGTCAAAGCCTCTAACATTCTCATTGATCTGAACCGTTATCTCTCCGTCACTGAATGTGGTGACAGCCGCCTCGCCTAACGAAATCCCAAGAACATCAGCTATCTCCTGAGCAAGAGGCCTGTTGGCATTGCCGGAAAACAATTTAATTCTATCAGGCATCATATCTCCATATAAAAAGTAAAAGTTTAATCACTTGTTGACTCTTAACTAAAACCCTTCAACTTCTGCTGTTGCAAAGCAATAGAAGGTTGGCTGGGGCGGGAGGATTCGAACCCCCGAATGCAGGAATCAAAATCCTGTGTCTTACCAACTTGACGACGCCCCAAAAAAAAATAAACCCATTTACCTTGAGCTTTGCATTTTGAATTATAATTTTAGTCTGTTATTGTTTTAACAGCCGCTGTCCAAAACCCGGTAAAGGATCTAGAAACATCCTCAGCCTTTGCCAGAGAGTCAAAGACCCCGAAGACAGCAGACCCGCTTCCGCTCATAAGAGCCGCAGCTGCGCCATGTGCCAGCAACCTATCCTTTATCTCTGCTATCAAAGGATATTGTTTGGAAGTTACGGTCTCAAGGTCATTAAAAAGATAATCTGCAATATCAGATACTTCAGCCTTGCTGATTTTACTGATAAAATGCCTGATATTATCGTCTTTATCTGCTTTTTTTGTCAACCCGGAATCCCGGCAGGAATTGACCCTGATAGGCCTTGAAGGCTCAAAATTATTATAAGCCCATGCTGTTGAAACATTAAAATCCGGCTTTACGATCAAAAGATAAACCGAAGCAATCGCCTTGTAAGAAACGACCTTCTCTCCCCTGCCCTCAAGATAGGAGATCGAATCATGCAAAAATAACGGTACATCCGAACCAAGATCCTGAGCTGATGCGGATAGTTCACTTAATGACAGATTAAGGGACCATAGCTTGTTTAACCCGACCAGAGCTGCTGCTGCGTCACTGCTGCCCCCGCCTAATCCGGCGCCGACAGGGATCTTTTTCTCCAGGCTGATAAGCGCTCCTGCGTCAACATTATATCTTTGTTTAAGAAGAAGAGCGGCCTTATAAACAAGATTATCTTCAGTGGGGATGTCAGAATCAGTCGCAACGGCCAGTTCACTTGAAGATGAAAAAGTCAGTTTATCATACAACGCGATCTTCTGAACCACGCTCCGTATCTCATGAAAACCATCATCACGGCAGCAAATGACATTCAGAAACCAATTTATCTTTGCAGGGGCATAAATGGTGAACATCGAACTACTGAATGCCTGAAGATCCGGCGCCTTCAAGCCCTTTGATCTTCTTTTCTATCCTCTCTTTGAGGCCTTCTTCCTTATCTTGAAACTCAAGCGCCCTTTGCCATGCCTTAAGTGAGGAGGCCTTATCGTTCAGTTTCAAATAAACATCCCCCAGATGTTCCAGCACAACAGGGTCGTCTTTCATAGTTTCAGCAGCCGCCTTTATCTCTATGAGAGCTTGTTCATGCATACCTTTCTTGTAATATACCCATCCAAGACTGTCTCTTATGTAAGCGCTGTCAGGCTCAAGCGCTACCGCTCTCTTGATCAGTACTTCTGCTTCATCAAGGTTTATCCCTTTGTCCGCATAAGTATAGCCCAGATAATTCAGCGCATCGGCATGATTGGGATTAATCTCTATCGTCTTTTTAAGCTGCCCGATCATTTCATCAAAACGTCCCGTCTTTTCATATACAATGGCAAGATAAAAAATCAGCTGATCATTTCCGGCCACTACAGACAGGCCTCTCTTAAATATCTCTTCAGCGCTTTTATAATCCTTGTTTTTAATATATAGATTACCCAGATGCATATAAGGCTCAGGATCCTCAGGGGCAAGTTCTATCAGTTTCTTGTACTGTTCAGCAGCTTCATCATCCTTGCCCATTAAAATGAGTATATTGGCAAGAGAATATATTGTCTTTTCATCATCAGGCTGAATCGAATTGATTATTGTAATCTCTTCCGCAGCCCTCTTGTAATCCCTGGAATTAATAAATATACTTGCCAGGATCATATGGATCTCAACAGTATCAGGATTTGACACAACAGCTCCTTCCAACAAAGATATCGCCTTATCAGACATCTCCTGTTTCAGATATAACATAGTGAGCTTCTTGATCAACTCCATGCTGTAAGGATCCATTTTCATGGCATCCTCATATGTCTCCATAGCCTTATCGATCATCCCGGATAATTCATAGAGGCTGCCCAACAGCATATATGCGCTCTCAAAAGACGGGCTTATCTCTATCGCCTTTTCGAGTATGTCAATTGCTCCATTATAATCCTTCATATCTGCACGGGCGCTCCCAAGCCAGAACATAGCCGTAGCATTGCCGGGCTCGATAGATATAACCTCTTCGAGTATTTTGGCGCCTTCCTGATAGTTTTTGTTATTTAAATATATGTATGCAAGGTGAAGGTAAGGGGCTGTCTTTCCAGGATTCAGCTTTATAATCCTCCTGTAGACCCCGGCAGCAGACTCAAGATCATTCCTGCTTGAATAAAGGCTGCCAAGCAGCAAAAGCGCAGGTTCATAATCGGGATTTTTTTTAAGCGCCTCTTCAGATATCTTTATTGCATCCTCAATCCTCTTAAGGCTGAAGTAGAGACTCCCTGCCTCAGTCATCAGATATTCCGAATCAGTGTCTTCTTTTAATGCCTGCTCCATAAACTTTAAAGCCTCTTCATAGTTATGCGACAGCTTTGCATCTTCAGCAAGCATATAGTAGAAGTAGGCTTCCTTGGAGAATACAGGAGCCGCTTCAGGCTGCACAATAGTCACAGGCTTTTGAGAAAAAGCGCATGATGATGCAAAAAGAAGAATAAATAAGAAAATGGAATATTTTCTAAAGAAATTCATGGATTTTATTATGGCATAAAAAAATTATGATTGACAATTTGCCCATATATTATAAATACTCAAACTTATGCTATAACGGCTCCAAAAGTTGATAAATAGAGAGCCAACATGCTAAATTTTACATACTGCAATGAAAAGTTTATTCAAGAAATTTAAGGATACCGGCATACTTATCATCGGCGACCTGATGGTAGACCAATACATTTGGGGTACTGTCAAGAGGATATCCCCTGAGGCTCCTGTACCTGTTGTAGAGGTATCCAATGAAAACCTCACTCTGGGCGGGGCTGCAAATGTTGCCCGCAATATCACCTCTCTTGGAGGCAAGGTATTTATCGCAGGCGTTATAGGCGATGATGACACCGGAAAGATACTGACACGCGAGTTAAATAAGAACGGGATAAACACTGACGGCATACTCATTGATAAGGACAGGCCGACAACTGTAAAGACGAGGATCATCGCCCACAACCAACAGGTAGTGCGTTTTGACAGAGAGTCCAAGTCCGGCATCAGCAGTTCATTGACATCATCCATACTTGAATATGTAAAAGAATGCCTGCCTCATATTAAGGGCATTATCATCTCTGATTATTGCAAGGGAGTGATAACAAAACATCTTATCCAGGAAATTATCTCGATCACAAGATCAAAGGTCTTCATATCGGCAGATCCAAAGGTAGGCCACTTTAATTATTACAAGGGAGTAAGCATCATCACGCCGAACCTCAATGAAGCATCATTCGGATCAGGTGTCGATATAAAAGACGAAGAGACGCTGCTCGAAGCAGGCAATGTCCTTATGAAAAAACTACAGAGCGATGCGGTGCTTATCACAAAGGGAGATCAAGGGATGACGCTCTTTGAAAAGAACGGCAATGTTACGCATATCCCGACCTTTGCCCAAGAGGTCTTTGATGTAACAGGAGCAGGAGACACGGTTATAGCTACACTGACCCTCTGCCGCGCAGCAGGGTTAAAGCTGAAAGAATCAGCTATATATGCCAATCATGCCGCAGGCGCCGTAGTCGGCGAGGTGGGAACAACTGTTGCGACACCGGAAGATATAATTAAAAGCATGAAAACAGGAGATAAACGATGAAGCCCTCAAACAGAGCACAATTGATCAAGCCCTCTCCCACACTTGCCGTAGACGCCAAGGCAAAGGCGCTCAAGGCATCCGGTGTTGATATCGTCGGATTCGGCGCAGGGGAGCCGGACTTTGATACGCCTCAAAACATAAAAGATGCCGCCATCAAGGCCATCAATGACGGCTTTACAAAATACACTCCGGTCGGCGGCATTGATGAGCTTAAGGAAGCGATAATTGAAAAGTTCAGCAGAGACAATGGGCTAAGCTACAAGAAGGAAGAGATAATAGTTTCATGCGGAGCCAAGCACAGCCTCTACAATATTGCTGAAGCATTATTCAATCCCGGCGATGAGATAATTATTCCAGCGCCTTACTGGGTCTCATATCCTGACCAGGCGATACTGAATGATGCCGTTCCTGTACACGTGATGACAGATGAGAAAGACTCCTTCATCGTAACCCCGGAAATGCTTGGAGCAAAACTTACCAAAAAGACAAAGGCGCTTATACTCAACAGTCCTTCAAACCCTACCGGCCTGGCTTATGACAAAAAGAGCCTTGAAGCTATCGCTGAGATGGCAATTAAACACGACTTTTATATCATATCCGACGAGATCTATGAAAAGCTTACCTACGACGGGTTTAAGCATATAAGCATCGCGTCGCTTGGGGATGATATAAAGAAGAGGACCATTGTTGTGAACGGCCTGTCAAAGTCACACTCCATGACAGGATGGCGCATAGGCTTTGCCGCCGGAGATAAAGATGTCATCAAAGCGATGACAAATATACAGAGCCAGTCCACATCAAACCCCACCTCGATCGCGCAGAAGGCGGCTGTTGAAGCACTTAACGGCCCTCAGGACTTTCTGCCGACGATGCTCGCAGAATTTGACAGGAGAAGAAAGTATATGATCGGGCGTTTTGAAAATATGAAAGGCGTGACATGCGCAAGGCCTCTCGGCGCGTTTTACGCATTCCCTAACGTGTCATCTTATTATGGAAAGAAATTCAACGGCAATGCCATAAACTCTTCACTTGAACTCTCTGATTATCTTCTTGAAAAGTTCAATGTCGCTGTGGTGCCGGGTGTTGCCTTTGGCGATGACAGGTATATCAGGCTCTCATATGCCACATCAATGGCAAATATCGAAAAAGGGCTTGACAGGATAGAGAGCGCACTCAAGCAGCTTGAATAAGTGATGAATCAGAAATGTCAGAAGTTATATGCGGGAAACTAAAGTGACCAAGCAGATGAAGATAGAGGGCCTGCTATTTGATCCCAGGAGCAATATGTATATATTGATCCTCAAGGAGATAGACGGCCATGACACGCTTCCGATATGGATAGGCAAGTCCGAAGCTGATGCCATCGCCCTTTCCCTTGGAAATATCGCTACCCCCAGGCCTCTTACACATGACCTCATAAAGAACGTCATCTCCGGCCTTCAGATGAAGATCACAAAAGTGGTTATCTCCGATATAGTTGACAATACCTATTACGCAGGGATATACATAGACAAAGGCGGAGGCAATGAGATACGGATAGACTCAAGGCCGAGTGACGCGATTGCCGTAGCCACAAGAACAAACACACCAATATTCGTTGATGAAAGCGTTATCGAATTCAAGAGCAGCGACGAACTTGAAGACTGGCTGAAGAACCTGAAGCCTGAAGACTTCGGGAATATCATGTGACCAAACCGGTTAAAAAAAGAGCTCTCAGACTAACTAAATAATGTGCTGACAAAAACCGAAGGAATAGTTCTTAAGACACATAAATACGGCGAAGCCGACCTAATCGTAACCTTTCTCACCCCTTCCAAAGGCATCATAAGCACATTTGCAAAAAGTCCAAGAAAGACCAAAAGCAGGTTCGGGAGCAGCCTTGAGCCGCTGACTTATTCCAGGATATCCCTCTGGGGCAAGGAGCAGTCCATGCTCAAGGTCACACAATCTGATATCATCGACTCATTCCACAGCCTCAGGGAAAACTATCAGGACTTTATAAACATCTCTAAACTGGCTGAGATACTTATCTCGCTTACACCGTCTGATATCCCAAGCAGAAAGGCATTCCCTTTCTTTCTTGACGCTCTGAAGTTTTTGAAATCTCCGAGTGAAAAACCTAAAGATATGCTGCATCTTATCATTCAGATACGGCTGCTTGTTATGGCAGGCTATGCTCCAAAGCTCAATAACTGCGGAAGATGCGGAGATAAAGGGCAGGTATTCTTCCCGCACGCAGGCTCTGTCCTATGTAATAAATGCGCGCCGAATCTGACAAAAGAGCCTCCGATCAGGATAAGCGGCAAGACCTCTATATTCTACACTCACTGTATCGAGTGGCCGGTGAATACGCTCGGCAGGCTGAAACCGCAGCAGGAAATTCTTTCAGAGCTTTCAGAACTTATTGACAGGCATATCACATATCTTTTGAGCAAGAGGCTCATGACTTCGAAGTTTCTTGAAAGTGCTTAAGTAAAAGAGTTCTCAGCTTATCATCCTCTTTGCCCTTTTGAATGAACCGAGGTTGAAAACATTTTCGTAACCCATGCTTTTTAAAATCCTCTTACCTGCAAACGAACGGCTGCCGCTGCGGCAGTGAAGCAATACAACCTTCCCCTTATCAGCCACCGTCTTGCCAATCTTATCCTTAAGCTCCGGTAAAGGGATATTTACCGTACTATCAAGATGCGATGTCTGATATTCATTCTCACTCCTCACATCAATAATAACAGCGCCCTCATCAATCATCTTCCGCGCCTTTTCCACGTTCAGGTCGTTGATGATAAGCGGTTTTATTACAAAGTATGCGATGAGTATAATTAGCAGGATTGTAATTTCCATTAGCTCTCTTTAATCTCCTTTATCATTTTTAGGATAATCTAAAATCTTTCGTATCATTATATCAGGTAAATAATCCCTTGACGATAGTTAACGCATAAATTGACTGGCTCACTATATTTCACTTATACTTTTTACATGTTAAAGATCGCTGTTATAGACGGACAGGGCGGGGGGATAGGAAGCCTTATCGTAAAGAGGCTGAGGGCTGAGTTTAAAGACTCGATAGAGATAACCGCTCTCGGCACGAACTCTGCCGCAACGGCCGGCATGATGAAGGCAGGCGCTGACAAGGGCGCAAGCGGTGAGAATGCTATCCTGTGGAACGCAGGTAGAGTGGATGTGATCACAGGCCCGATTAGCATCATGCTCCCTAACGCCATGCTCGGAGAGCTTACCCCTTTAATGGCCGAGGCGCTTTCATCAAGCGAAGCAAAGAAGATATTGATCCCGTTAAACCAGGAGCAGGTAGATATAGTAGGCTTTGTAAAAGAGCCCCTGCCCCACCTTGTTGATAAATTAATGGAAAAGATAAAGGAGATAGTTAACCATGTGTGAAGCCAACGCTTATATCGATCAGGACGGCAAGGAAGAACTCTATCTTGAGAATGTGGACATCATCAGGCTCGAAGACGGCAGGGTCTACATGAAGAACCTTTTTGGAGAACAGAAGTTCTTCGAGGGAAAGATAGAAGAGATCTCCTTGATAAAGCACAAGATAATACTTAAGAAATAGCCCTCAGAATTTACAATGAACTTCACCCGAATAATTATCCAGGAGGAGAATAACGCCTTTTATAACATGGCGCTTGATGAGGCTATATGCGAGGCTGTGAGAAATGATCTCTCCCCCCCTACCCTGCGTATCTATAAATGGGAAAGGCCGACGCTGAGCCTGGGTTACTTCCAGAAGATTTCTGATATCGACATGGACTACTGCAGAAGCAATAATTATCCTGTCGTAAGAAGGCTCACAGGAGGCAGGGCGATCCTGCATGAATCTGAACTTACCTACAGCTTCTCAGCCAAGAAAGGCTCTCTCCTGTTTAATGGTGAATTGCATAATGACTACACAGTTATCAGCAATGCGCTGGTTGAAGGATTGAAACTCTGCGGTGTTGATGCAGAGATATCCTTCACAAGAAAGAGAGCCACTGACCAGAAGAGCCCTGCGTGCTTCAAGGTGGTCTCTTATGGTGAAGTGACCGTAGACAATAAAAAGGTCATCGGCAGCGCGCAGAAACGTTACAAGGACGGATTCCTTCAGCACGGCTCTCTGCTTCTTGATTTTAATGAAGCAGAACTTCAAAATGTGCTCAAGTGCAGCAGCAAGGACGACTTCAGTGGTATCGGCTCAATAAATGGATATGCAGATAAGACATCTTATATAGAACTTGTCAGAGGAATGAAAAAGGCATTTGCAAAAGTCCTTGATACAAAGATGATAACAGACGAACCTACAGGCTATGAGCTAAAAGCCGGAAAGGAGCTTGAGTCAAAGAAATATTCAAGCGATGAATGGAATGCAATGCGATAAACTGCAATGGCCGGTCTATCAAATTTCATAATTAATCTCTGAAACCCCATGTTTTGCCGCCTTAATGTAAAAAGCTGTCAAAGCACTCCACATAACCAGCATCATATAGCTCTGAAGAATTGAATTTAATACTGCTGCTGCAATACTTATTTTAATGCCGGATAACATGCTCAGCGGGGCTGAAAATAATAATAAGATCACATTTGCCCCGATGAACCCTGCAATAAGAACAATTAAAAAAATGAATGCCGATGGCTTGTCCATCAAAAATGCAAAGGTCTTTTTGGCCGCGCTGATCACCCCTCCTGTCTCAACCACTGCAACAACCATAGAGTAAACCGTAAATATCAGGGAAGCGACGGAGGCAATCAAACCAAAAACAATAACGAAAAGAACTGAAAAGGATATCATGAAGTCTTTAATGAATAACCCTCTGCCCGATATGGACTCTTTTATATCCATGCCTATAATACTCAAGATGAAAAAGATGACTGAGATAATGAAAAATACTGTCGTGGTAAGACATATCATCCACATCAGGGGAAAGATATGATCTCCTGCCTCTTTGAAGAAGGATGAAAAGCTGAACCTGTAACCCTTAACAATGGCCGATTTTTTAAGCACTCCGAGTGTGCCGCTCAGCACATAGATATGCAGCAATGAAATAAAGGTCAGGCAGATGATAAAAGAGATAAATATAATTAATAAAAATCCGAGATATCTTGAGAATATCTCAACAGGGTCTTTTAGAAAAGTATAAAAGAGGTCGCCCGCATGAGCCATATCCATGCCGATACGTGACGCTGCGGTAAAAACAGGTGCCCCAACCATAATAAGAAAAATAGCGATGTTAATGAAAACAAGGGCTATCCTGATATATATGAGCTGAGGATTCCTGTGTGTAAGCCTGAAGCCTTCGTTAATTGATTCAGTGAACATATTAAATAATTATACAGTAGTGGTATAATTTTAACTGTCAGTTTTAGTTAAAATTAATGATCTATTAACGGAGGAAAATCATGAAAAGATGGAAAAGTTTTGTTGTTTCTGCACTGCTCTTGGTCCCGCTTTTATTCACAGTAGCCTGTGCTGATGAAGCGAGGCTCAAGAAGATAGAAGATGAGCAGGCAAGTATACTTAACAGGCTGGCGGCTATTGAAGAGACCCAGAAGAAGATATTGGGTGCGATGCAGCCGCAAAGGCCTCAGGTTGATTATAACAAGGTTTACAATCTGCCGATCGGCGCTTCATCTGTCAAAGGTGATAAAGGCGGCGCTGTGACCATTGTTGAATTCTCGGATTTCCAATGCCCTTACTGTTCCAAACTTCAGCCTACGCTTAATGAAGTATTGCAAGCTTATCCCAAGGGAGTCAAATTTGTATTCAAGGACTTCCCACTCTCGTTTCACAAACAGGCAAAAAATGCTGCTGTAGCAGCGCGCGCGGCAGGGGAGCAGGGTAAATTCTGGGAGATGCATGACCTGCTTTTTGAGAACTTCAATAAGCTGACCGATGACAGTTATAAAGAATTTGCAGCTAAGCTCGGGCTTGATGGAAATAAATTCATGGCTGACTTCAGCAGTAATAAATATGACCAGCTTATTCAGCAGGATATAGACCTCGCCGGAACTGCTGATGTAAACGGCACTCCGACACTCTTTATTAACGGCAAGAGGATGCAGGGCAGGTCTATGGATGACTTTAAGGCAGCGATCGACGGGATACTGAAGAAGTAGTTTTTGTCATTCTCCGGCTTGACCGGGGAATCCAGATTCAATACGAGAGGGAGCAGGCTATAAACCTGCTCCCTCTTTTTTAGTAAATGCTACGTCAGTATCTCAAGCAGCCTGTCGAGTTCCTCAAGCGAATAATACTCTATCTCGATCTTGCCGCCTTTTTTGCTTTTGTGGATAAGGCGCACCTTTGTCCCGAGGCTCTGTATGAGCTTCTCCTCAAGCGAGGCTATCTGCGGGTCTCTTGATGCCTTTGGCTTCGGGCGTGAATTCGAGGTCTTTTTGCTTAGCGCCTCTGCCTCTCTTACGCTAAGGCCGTTCTTGATAATCTTTCTGGCAGCTGCTGTCTGTGCTATAGGGTCATCTATCTGAAGCAGCGCCTTTGCATGGCCTATGCTTAATGAGCCTTCAGCGATCCATCTCTTTACCTCTGAAGGCAGCTTGAGTATCCTCAGGTAGTTTGTGACGGTAGCCCTGTCTTTGCCGACCTTCTTTGAGAGTTCGTCATGCGTCAGGCTGAAGTCTTTGATAAGCCTCTGAAACGCCTCGGCAGTCTCAAGAGGATTCAGATCCTCTCTCTGGATGTTCTCGATAAGGGCAAGCTCAAGCGCTTCCGCAGGAGCAGCCTCCTTTACAATGGCAGGTATCTTATCAAGGCCTGCTTTTTTGGATGCGCGCCATCTTCTCTCACCTGCTATAAGCTCATAAGCTCTGTCAGATATACGCCTTACGATAACCGGCTGAATCACACCTTTTTCCCTGATCGAAGAGACAAGGTCGTCAAGCGCCTTGTCGTCAAAGAACCTTCTGGGCTGGTATTCGTTAGGTGTTATGATGTTTATATCAAGCTCAAGTATCCCGCTGCTCTGCTTCTGTTCAGGGATAAGAGCTGAGAGTCCTTTACCCAGTGCCGGTTTCATTGCCAACTATCTCCTTTGTAAGTTCCATGTAGCTTTGAGCGCCCTTGGAGTTGATATCATACAATATTGCGGGCTTGCCGTGGCTTGGAGCCTCGGCAAGCGTTATGTTCCTTGGGATCCTGGTATTATACACCTTGTCTCCAAAGTGCTTTCTCAACTCATCTGCGACCTGGTGTGCAAGAGAATTCCTCCCATCGAACATTGTAAGGAGTATGCCCTCTATCTCCAGATTAGGGTTGAAGGTGCTCCTTATCAGATTAAAGGTCTTGTATAATGCCCCTATGCCTTCCAGCGCGAAGTACTCACACTGCATCGGGATCAAGAGGCTGTCAGCTGCAACCAGCGCGTTAAGTGTTAAAAGGCTGAGTGAAGGCGGGCAGTCGATCAGTATGAAATCATAATCAGCCCTGGCAGTAGCAATGGCATCTTTAAGAATAACCTCTCTGCCCTCTTTTGCCGCAAGTTCCAGTTCAGCGCCTATGAGGTCTATATTTGACGGGATGATCTTTAGCCTGTCAATCTGGGAATTACAGATAACTTCGGAAATATTTCTTGATCCTGTGTAAATATCATAGAGGCTGCCGCTAAGGTTATCCCTGTCTATACCGAAGCCGCTTGTTGAATTGCCCTGTGGGTCGGCATCTATGAGCAGGACATTCTTGCCGGCCATCTGGGCCAATGACGCAGCTATATTAATGGCTGTTGTTGTCTTTCCGACGCCGCCCTTCTGATTGGATACCGCAATTACTCTTGACATAGTGTTAAACGTAAAATTGAAAGTTAAGAATGAAAAGTTAAGAATTAAGAATGACAGAAGGTTTTGCCAAAAAAGTTTATGCCTTTTTGCCTGATGCCTTTAATCCTCTGTATTATGCTCCATCCTGTACAAATTTAGTATTGTTTTTCATGGACAGTTCAGCCCTTGCAAGCTCTTTCCCAAGATAAGCTGCATGGCTGAGTTCAGATACCCACTTGTTATTGATTATTGTGAAATAAAGTTCGCGGCTGTTCTTGCCTTCGATGACCCTTAGAAGTTTATTCTCATAGTTGTAGTGTTCAACCAGTATGACCTTATTATTTCTGAAAGGCATTATTACGAAGTATCCTGCCTTATCCAGTTTTACTGACTTTGGATTTATAGCTTTGACCCTTGCCGTTGCAGGCATCTTTTCAGCTTTGGGTTTAGCAATTAATTTGACCGGCGTCAATGCAGGCTTCGGAGGTTCAGGATGACATACGCCGCCGCATCCGCAGCTTGAAATCACTGCGCTAATCGGATTTGATACGGCTGATAACGGCTCAGATCTTTTTGCAAGAGCGTTTATCCTTTTCGTCAGGGTTTTTATATTTGAGCACCCCTGCTGATCATCTATCTCTATCTGGCTGCGGAATGCCCTTACATCAGAATGGTTAAGGTTCTTAAGCACAGGCCGCCTTCCGGGAGAATCGATAACGCGCATATTCTTGTCAACTCCGTTCTTCCATAAAGCCATGATGGTTGCGCCGCTTTTGTGTCCCGGCGCCTCATCCCCAGCAAGGATGAGATAACGAATCGCAGGGTTAGTAATAATATTCTTTACCAGCTTGTCAATACCTATATTTTCAGTCTCTGTTTTGCCGATTATGCACAGGCCTTCCGGCTTGAGCTTTACTATCTTCTCCTCAAGTTTCAGGTTTGCAAGTGTAGTGACCGCCACCGGAGCTGACCTGTCAAGGACTGTATACTCGCCATCCACAGTCGGCCAATCATCGCCAACATTAAACTCACAGCTTAAGAGCGTGGAAGATGCAAGGCGGGGAAACTCTTTTGTCAGCAATGTCATAGCCTCGGCCGGAATGCAGAATTTACATCCGAAGCAGGAGTATTTAAGAGGCTTGAGATCCTTGTATATGAGCTTCACATCCTTGAGCAATTCTTTTGCTTCTTTGTCTTTCAGTGTGGGAAGGGATAACTTGAGCCCTTCCAAGGTGCCGCGCATGCATCCGCACTGGGCACATTTGCATGTGCTTATCCCTCTATGTAGTTCTGAAGTGACTTTCTCAAAAACAGATTTCATGATTGAATTATTATGACCAATAACATATAAAACTTCAATGCAGCGGTCATTATCACGTAATCAGAGTCAAGTCATTGCTGATAATATTCAATGCGTGTTATCATGACAGGCAAGGTTTACTTTTTTTTGCGTTTATCATAGAATGTCATAGTTAACTTTTCGGTAATCAGGGCCTATAGCTCAGTTGGTAGAGCCACCGGCTCATAACCGGTTGGTCCCAGGTTCGAGTCCTGGTGGGCCCACCATAAAATCACTATGTTAATTAATATATTGATGTTCAGACCTGATTCCCTTTGTTTTTCCACTTTGTTTTTCGGAGGCAGCATTGAATGAACAATTAGAGCTTCTCAAGAAACTTCAGGATGTTGACTCCGCCATCATCTCTTTAGCTGATGAAATAGATCAGCTCTCAAAGAAAATAGGCAATGACAGTTTACTGCTTAAACAGGCCCAAGCCTCCTATAACATTTCCAAAGCCAAATCTGATGAAGCAGTAAAAAAGAGAAAAGACAAGGAACGGGAGCTTCAGGAGATCCATGATACCATCAACAAGTCCAAGGCAAAGAGCGGTGCGCTCAAGACCAACAAAGAATATGAAGCTCATCTGCGGGAGATAGAATCTTTCCAGAAAAAAACAGAGCGTATAGAGGAAGAGATACTTACTATCATGGTCAGCGCGGATGCTTTAACAAATGAGCTGAAGGAAGAAGGGTTAAAGCTAAAAAAGGCTGAAGAGGAATGTAAAAAAGATGAGCAGCTTATCGAGAATGAGAAGAAGAAGCTGCTTTCAGACATGACAGAATATAAGTCAAAGCGAACTGAATTTACAGACAAGATAGATCCGGATAATTATGAGATTTACATGAACCTTTTAAAGAAGCATGGCAGGACAGCAGTTGCTGAGGCGGAAAATGAGATCTGCTTGGGGTGCAATACGAATATCCCTCCGCAGCTCTTTAATGAAGTAAAAGAAAATCGTAAGATCATTAACTGCTTTTATTGTTACAGATTCCTATATTACAAAGATAAATGACCCCGCTTTTCAGCACAGGCAAGCCTTTTGACAACGCCGCTCAAAAAAACCAGCCCAATGACTTACAGGCAGCGTCTTCTTCAATATATTCAGAAGCAGAGATATACTGTGATGGCGCCTGCAGCGGCAATCCCGGAAAATCTGGTATAGGGGTTGTGATCCTCTTTCATGGAAGCAAAGAGAATGAGCTCAGGATCTCTGAGTATATTGGAGAGGCAACAAATAACATTGCTGAGTATACCTCCCTGCTCAAGGGACTGACAGAAGCAGATTCATCAGGAGTAAAAAAAGTAAGGGTCTTTATGGACTCTGAACTGGTAGTCAAGCAGATAAAGGGTGAGTACAGGGTGAGGAACGAAAACCTGAAGCTGTTATGGGTCAAGGCTATGAAACTTATCGATAAATTCGAGAAGTTCGAGATCTCTCACGTCAGGAGGGAACTGAACGGAGAAGCTGACGCACTCGCAAGAAGCGCTGTTGAAGGGAGTAAAAAGCGGTAGCTGTAACAGATTAGTTTTTTACATATCTTGATAATTGACACTAATAGTTTTATTGTCTATACTAATTTGTCTCTATAATTCAATAACCAAATATAAACTATGGATGATCATAAGTTAAGAGTCTTCTGCACTGTTGCAGAAACAAAAAGTTTTTCCAGGGCATCCGAGATAATCCGCCTGACCCAGCCTGCTGTAAGCCTTCAAATACAGGCGCTTGAGGATATGTACGGCACAAAGCTCTTCAACCGCTCCGGGTGCATAATAACCCTTACCAATGCTGGAGAGATACTGTATAAATATGCAACAGAGATAAATTCTCTGTATGGTGATGCTGAGAAGGAGATAGGTTCACTGACCGGCCAGGTCAAGGGGATTTTAAGTGTTGGAGCAAGTTCTACAATTGGCAATTATATACTGCCTTCAGTTATTTCCGAATTCAAAAAGAAGTACCCAAAGGTCGGGATACATATCCACATAAGCAACACACGGAATGTAATTGAATATCTGAACACAGGCAATGTTGATATTGCCCTGGTTGAAGGTGAGATAAAGAAACAGAAACTCATTGTCGAGAAGCTCATCCCGGACGAAATGGTATTGATCATGTCTCCTCTTCATCCATGGGCCAAGAGACTGAGCATAAGCATAATGGAGCTTTCAAAAGAACCCATGATATTCCGGGAAGAGGGTTCAGGCACAAGGCAGGTGATCGAGAAACACCTTGCAACACACGGCATAACCCAGCAGAACCTGAAGATCTCCCTTGTAATGGGAAGCACGGCATCTATCAAAAACGCTGTTGAAGAAGGGCTTGGGGTTTCAATAATCTCAAAGTGGGCTGTGAAGAAAGAGGTTAAGTTCGGCGTAATAAAAACCTGCGGTTTTAAGGATGAAGCTTTCAAGAGAGATTTTAATCTCGTTTATAAAAAGTCCAAAGAGCCTTCACACACTCTTCAGAGCTTCCTTAAGTTCCTTAAGAAATATCCTTTTGACAGATTGCTGAATTCATAAATCCGGCAGCGCCTATCCCCTTATCCTGATCGTATTAACAAACTCCAAAGAATTAAGCTGTTGAAATATCTTTTTTGTATCTTCCTTCCGCTTTGTTAAGATGTGAAATGTAAATATATACTCTCTTGTTGCGCCCTGTTTTTCATAATCAACTGAGTGCACATGAAATCCGCAACCCTTGAGTACGGAGCAGATCTTTTCTTCAGCGTCATGAATCTCCACTCCGCCTGTGGAAACAGTTATCGTCCTAAACATCACTGTATTTATCTTTCTCTCAACAGCCCTTAAGACAACAAGTGCAAGAATTGTAATTGCGGTAGTCATCAACCCTTCGACATAAAGGCCCGCTCCAATGGCAAGCCCTATTGCAGATACGATCCATATTGATGCCGCAGTTGTCAGCCCTCTTATCGCAAAACCATCCTTTATTATTACTCCTGAGCCAAGAAATCCAATGCCCATAAGCGCGCCGGCTGCTATCCTTGCGGGGTCTATCCTGAGGTTTGGGTCAAGGTCTTTCAGATGAAAAAAGTAGTTTTCAGAAACAATCATTATCAAAACAGCCGCGACACATACGATAAGCTGTGTCCTGAACCCCGCAGCCCTGCCGTGCATCTCCCTCTCAAAACCTATTATGCCTCCGACAAATGCCCCGAGCAGCAGGCGTAAAGCTATTTCGTAAGTTGATATCATGGTTAAGACATTATAGTTTTAGTCTTCCTGCACTGTCAAATAAATAAAAATAAATGATAAATAATAATCATAAACGGAAGTTCTGATATGGTAAACTACTAAAAATCAAACAAAGTGAGGGCGTTAGATTGAGAATAGAGCATGACACACTTGGAGAAGTTAAGCTGCCTGACAAAGCATATTACGGCGCTCAGACACAGAGAGCGGTCGAGAACTTTCCCATAAGCGGGCTCAGGCTTCCCCGGCGTTTTATAAGGGCACAGGGGATAGTGAAGCTTGCTGCAGCAAGGGCAAACGGATCATTCGGGCTTCTGAAAAAAAATCAGTTAACTGCAATTGAGAAAGCTGCGCTTGAGGTCATCGAAGGCATGCATGACGCTCATTTTGTTGTTGACGCCTATCAGGCAGGGGCAGGCACTTCACAGAACATGAACGCAAATGAGGTCATCTGCAACAGGGCTGTGGAGATACTCAAAGGCAAAAGAGGCGACCACAGCAAGATACATCCGAATGACCATGTGAATATGGCGCAGTCAACCAATGACACCATACCTACATCAATATGCATATCATCATTTGAGGCGCTCAAAGAAGGCCTCCTTCCGGCTCTTAGATCTTTGAAGATTGTTCTCTCAAAGAAAGCAAAAGATTTCGACAGGATAGTAAAAGCAGGCAGGACACATATGCAGGATGCGGTGCCTATCAGGCTCGGCCAGGAGTTCAGCGGCTATGCAGAAGCTGTTGCCAATGACATAAAGAGGATAGAGAACGCCTCCAAGTCTCTTCTGTATATTCCGATCGGAGGCAATGCCGTCGGCACAGGGATAAACGCCCATCCAAAATTCCGGCAGACAGTTGTCAGAGAGATCAATAAGATAACCGGAATAAAGTTCAAGAGCCCTGCTAACCGCTTTGAAGGGATACAGAATGTCAACGCAGCACTTGAGGTGAGCGCATCGCTGAGAGGGATCGCAGTAACTCTTACAAAGATATCCAACGATATCCGCCTCCTCAGCTCCGGCCCAAGGACGGGCTTTGCTGAGATCATATTGCCTGCTGTTCAGCCCGGCTCATCCATAATGCCGGGCAAGGTGAACCCTGTCATGGCGGAGATGCTGAATATGATTTGCTATCAGGTCATGGGAAATGACACCACTATAACATTTGCCATGCAGGCAGGGCAGCTTGAGCTTAATGTGATGAAACCGCTCATAGCGTATAACCTGCTTACTTCAATAGAGATACTGACAAACGGCGTAAACGCATTTAATGATAAATGCTTAAAGGGCATAAAGGCTGATGCAAAGAGATGCAGGGAACTGGCTGATGCAACACTTGCAATAGCAACCGCGCTGAATCCTGTTATCGGCTACGAAGCAGCAGCGGCAGTTTCCAAAGAGGCTTACAACACAGGCAAGACTGTAAAGCAGGTTGTTATTGAAAAAGGCATCCTGAACAAGAAAGACGCAAACCGTCTCCTTGATCCTATGAAGCTTACAGGGAAGTAGGTTTACGTTTCCACTTTACCGCCCGGCAGGTGTATGCCGTTGGAACCTGTTACAATCTCTCCTTCCCAGCCGTTAACTCCACCGCGCAGACATTGGGAGTGGAAGCCGTGGTTCTTCAGGAGAAATGCCGCTACCATGCCACGGGAATCATTGAGGCAATAAGTAATATATTTTTTTGACTTGTCAAAATCTATGGATTCCTGCCGCAATATTTCAAGCGGGATGTTAATCGCGCCATATATGTGCGCTTCTTCATATTCAGCAGGGACCCTGGCATCTATGATGACATACTCATCCAGATATCTATCAAGGGGAACATCTTCAGGAAAGATATTATCTAAAAATGAAGGTTTCATGATCTGGTTGAAATCCTTTTTGTGCAGTGCAGCTACCGTTGTCTTCTCAATGGCACGGCAGGTTGCATTGCGTGGATCATCCCTGATAAGCGCCTCTTCCCCAAAGGCTTCTCCTGCGTCCAATACGGCCACCTGTTGATACTCCTCTCCCCCTTTTTTACTTTTCAATACAGCAACACGCCCTGATTCAATAATGTAATAATGTTCACCTTTTTCACCCTGCACAATGATATCTTCGCCAGGGGCGTATTGTTTTTCAGCCATCTTTTCCATGATGGCGAACATTTTAAACGGTTCAAGGAGTTGAAAGGGCTGCAGTATTTTAATTCTGTTAAAACGAAGATAACCTTCTACGTTTTTGGTAAGGGAGATATTAAAAGCGGCTTCATCCAATACAATATTTTCGAACTCTGCTTTTGGCAGTTCAAAAAGCGTAACATCGGTAATTGCACGGACTGAACTCGAACGGACGGGACAGGTCAACAGCGCTATCTCTCCAAAGCCCTGCCCGCTTCCTATGACAGAAAGTATCGCATCCTGCCCGGATTTTGTCCTCTTGGTTACTTCAACCTGGCCCTGTTTAATGAAATAAAAAAAGTCTCCCGCATCTCCCTCCTTCAGGATTACACTGCCGGCAGGAAAATTGACAACCTTGCTCTTTTTGGAAAGGAGTTCCAGAGAATTATCAGAAAGGCTCGAAAAATAATTGTACCTTCTAAAGTCGGATGCAAGAAGCCGCATTATTATCCACCTATTACTGACTAATTAGAGACCTAAAAGAGCCGCAATTTCTTGACCTTTATAGATTTCAATAAAGATCATAGAGTAAATCATTAGACTTACTTTAATTTTTCGGATAATTATTGTCAATATAATTCGTAAGCTTACCCTGAAACGAGGCGATCTGTAACATGTTGCACTGCCTCAATAACGTTGGGTAACTCACATTGAACAATATATTATCTTTTTCGGCATAATTACAAAAACGGTGTCTGAAAGCAGCAAATAACACAATATTAAATGGATATTATTCATCATGTCCATATATAATAATAGAAGAAGATATGAGTTAATCTTCTAATTGTGTGTATGGCAACTAAAATATTTAATCTGAAAAAGTTCGTTTTTCTGCTATCTCTTGCCTTTATCTTTCTATCTATCAGCAGACCAGGTTATGCAGGATATTTTGATACGCCTGTTACCACTACAAAATTTATGTGGCTTGCGGGAATAGATTTTACAATAGATGGTTCTCCAGCCCAGATCGGCGATGAAATAGCTATATTTGTACCTGGTGTCCAGACCCCGGTTGGATTATATATTGTTGATACCACAGGACAATACGGAATAATGCTTATTTATGGTGATGACGAAACAACCATAGGGGCATTATCCGGTCAGGCGCTTACTGATTTTAGAGTATATGATACGAGCACATCGACATTGATCACTAATGTGCAGCCGGCAATTCCCGGAAGCTGTATCAGTGTATTCTGCCCGCCTGCATCTCTTCCTATAACCTACCAAACTACAGGCACCACATTTTCACCGCCAGCCGCAGGGACTTTATTAAATATGGCAGCAACATCTACTGTTTTAGATACAACTGCCCCCACAACCACCGCATCACCTGCGGGCGGATCGTATGGCTCACCGCAGAATGTAACACTCACCTGTAATGACGGCACAGGTTCGGGATGCGCAAACAAATATTACTGCACAGGTTCAGGATGCACGCCTGCAACAGTTTATAACGGCGCAATCGCCTTGTACACTACAACAACATTAAGGTTCTATTCAAAGGACAACGCAGATAATAGCGAGACAGTGAAGTCAGAGGTTTATGCCATTAATACCGTGCCTGTTGCAGGATTTACAGGTTCTCCAACAAGCGGGAGCGCGCCTCTTACAGTAAACTTCACAAACACCTCAACAGGCTATGACACGCCGCTTACATACGAATGGGACTTTGACAATAACGCTACTGTTGACTCGACATTATTAAACCCTTCATATGAATATGCAGGTACAGGAACATATTCCGTAAAGCTAACAGTCACAGACTCAGACGGCAGCGCCAATTCGCTGACAAGGCTTAACTATATAAGCGCTACATGTTATTCACCTGTAAAGATCACCGGCATGGCAAATTCATATTACACATCTCTCCAGCCTGCGTATGATGATTCATCGCAAGGAGATGAGATACATTTCCAGGATGATACATTTAATGAAAACCTTATATTGAATTCCAGCAAGACGATAACGCTCAGAGGCGGATATGACTGTGATTTCAATGCAACAACCGGCAAGACGGTCATAAACGGCAATGTGACTATAAGTAATGGTGTGGTAACAATGGAAAATATCATAATCCAGTAAACATAATAATATACAAACAATGGAGGGAATAAAATGAAAAAGATATTGATCTTATTAACCTGTGTGTTACTGATTGGGAGCAGGGTATTTGCTGCCGGAGACCTATTAGTGACAGGCAACCTGGGAGTAGGGACAACAACCCCGGATAACAAGATAGTGGTAACCGATGGAAAGATCAAAACTATCGGCACATACCAAAATCAGGGGTTTATTGCTGACTATGTGGCTCCCGGTGATGACTCCACAGCAACAGCTTTGACCTCAGGCCTAAACAGGGGCGCATTCTTATTTTCAAAATGCGAAGGATGTTCCAACGGATTTCATAGTTTTGCCATACAGGCGCGTTCCCGGGCAAATGTTCTGCTTGGATCGCCATCGAGGCCGGACACCGTTTTTGAGATAACGGAATACGGCATGACAAGCATAGGGAAATATGAACCTGCAGCGTGGCTGGATGTGTCAGCCTCTGGATATACGAATATTGACCTCTTCAGGTTAAGCTCAACTGACGCGACCAATGGGGATATGTTCATAGTGAAGAACACCGGCAATGTGGGAATAGGAACAATCGCCCCTACTGAGAAGCTCTATGTTACCGGCAACATATATGCAACAGGC